>NZ_DBKJ01000038.1:2297-3774 GCF_002297325.1 Treponema sp. UBA753
ATGTTTCTGAAAGAAACTCGGTCGATAATCTGTTGTAATTTTGCAGCAGATTCCCGTGTCACCGTCTGTCTTGCGGCGCACTGCACGGGAATGACATTAAAAACATTGTTTTTGCAAAAATTCTAAATTGACTTCCGCACTTTTTTATTACTGTCTTGTGCAGTCGGAGTATGTTCCAAAATATCCGTTTTCTATAGTAAATTCAGAAACTGCCTCATCCAGAGTTTCCGTAGAAGTTGCCCCCCCATACTTGTATGCACCAGATATTGAAATAGTGTCATCTGTTAAGTTCTTATAGCTTATGGCATACCATTTGCCAACATCAGGAGCTGTTTCTGAATATCTATAGCAAGAAGTATAAGTTGTACCGCCATATTCATACGATGATTTTGTCCAAGAAGAGTCGCTTGGATCTTCCGTCCTAGATTCATAAGCTTTTGTATATTTTACATAAATAATTCCTGCAGAATCAGAAGACTCTATTACAGTAAGATTGTTTCCTTCATAATATCCATTTGAAAACATCGTTTCAGTTATTTTATAGGTTTCAGTGTAAGTATCTGTTTTATTAACCCATGTTCCATAAATTGAAGCATCATCGTCATCATCAGATTTACAGCCTGCAAAAGAAACTGCTACAAGTACAGACATCAAAAGCGCGGTTAACAACAACCAGGCGCGGTTAAAAGAAAATTTTGTGTTTTTCATAAAAAACTCCATTGTAATTAAGATAATATTAATTTGCAGTTAAACTGTTTTTAGAAAACGAACACAACAGTGCAATTTACCGCAAACTAATCCTTTATTTAGACCATTCTACTACGTTAGTATTTTTTCTACTTGTAGTATAAAGTTTTACTTGATATTTGCCCGTAAGATTATAAAATATTCTTATTTTCGGATAGTTATCTCCAAAATCCTGAAAATTAGGATTGTTCTCAATATCAGGAACTACATCAAATGTTTTAGTTTCGGTATTGCCTCCAACAGGATAGATAATAGTACATGATGAACCAGAAAAAGAAACCTTATATCCAGCCCAAGCAGTACCTTTCAATTCATATTCTCCAGCTGGCACAAATCCCAGAGTAACAGGGGAATTCTTATCTTTCAGTGCAAGATAAATATCATAACTTTCCAAAGACAATTCCGTTGTGTCTTTTAATGGATAGACATAAGAACTTTCTATAGAAGTTATTGACTTTGTAGAATACCACCAGTAATCTTCAATTTTGTCTTCTGGAATTGTATAGCTAGGAATGTGGCTTTTTATTTCAGCCCAGGTCCAAGTTTTTGCAACATCAGAATCTTGTGTATAAGCACCTATCCGCCCTCCTCTTTCCACAGTCCAATATTCCAAGCTACTATCTTTTGACTGAACAGGCACTCCAAAATAGAAGTTAAAGACGTAGTGCATCTTTGTTTCCGTAGGACCATAAAATGTGTCATCCATATCCAAAGCAGCATCCAAAGCTTC
>NZ_DBKJ01000038.1:3837-6353 GCF_002297325.1 Treponema sp. UBA753
CCAAAGCAGCATCCAAAGCTTCTGCAGGGCTATCGTACCAATTAGAAGACCACTTAACATTCCAGTTGCCCCCCCCATTATTTTTTAGGGTGCAATGATTCCAGAAAAGACCTTGCTTTGTTACAAAAGGCTCGTTTCCAGTTATGCCGGGACTTGTTGAGCCTGCCGCACCATTTTGAGAAGTGTGAGCCAAAAGCAAATCATAAGTTTTTGTTTTTTCATCGTATTCTGTGGCAAGAACATTTGCAAACCAGTAATGGTTAATATCCTGAGCAATGCTAAGTTTTGCACCAATCTGCAACTCCCAGCCTTTGTTATTCAATTTATATTTTCCATCAAAATTTGCAAGATAGTCAGATTTTAATGGAGGAACTTTTTCATAGTCAAAAAATGAAGCGCTGTTATCTGCGGCAATCTGCATACTTGTTGCATAAAGAAAATCGCATTTAAAGTAAACATTGCCATTGCTTTCTTTATAAAAAGAAACTTCAGAAGTTTTTCCTATTTCGCGTATATTTGTAGAATAAATAATCTTCGCTTTTGTTATGCCGCTTTCTTCTGCTGTAAGTTGAATCCATCTTTCTGTATTAACACCGTCCGGCATATAATTCAAGTAAACAATTTTTTTATCTTGATCTTCTGGAAAATCGAATCTATATTCATTTGAAGCAAACCACACAGTATTTGCAACTTCTTCATAAAGCAAGGCTCTTTCGCTGTTTGAATTTGAAGAATTATTATCTGAATCGCCTACGCTGTTCATGCACGAGGCAAAAAGAAAGGAAATTAAAAAAAAGGCAAAACACGCCTTTATGAACTTCATTTAGATATCCCCCTAAACGAAAAAAAGAGTTAAGAGAAGTCCGGATTTTACGGTGGTGGGTCCTCAGCTGAATTCCACAGCATATTCTCTTGCATTTATATAGAAATAAATGCGCTTAAACAGATTCCTCAGGTCAAGCCGGGGAATGACAGTATTGCAGCCAGCCGTCATCTTCGGGCATTGACCCAAAGATCTTTCTTTACAGAATGTGGCTTACATAGAATCCGCAAGACCAAGCATTGCGTGTTTTTCCGTCGAATGCTTTTCTGTTTTCCAAGTTCAAGTTAAGATCAAAGTCTGTTTTCTTAGAGAACTTATATTTTACAGAAGGACGGATTGTAAAGATGTGTCCGCCGTTCCAGTCGTCATCGTCCCAGTCCTTGTCTTTAGAACCGAATGCAAGAGAACCATAAGCATTGAACTGGAAGTCCTTGTTAATAGGAACAATAAGAGCAGCTCCAGCATACCAAGCGAATGTGTAATCGTCGTTTTCAAAGAAGTTCAAGCCGGCTTCCGGACGCAAAGAAAGCTTTGAGTTAGGAACAGAGAAAGTAATCGCGCCTCCAATTCCGTAAGCCTCGTCATCCTTTTCTTTTGTAAACAAAGAATCCATTGCAAGATAAACTTCAAGCAAAAAGTTTTTTGCGCCTATTGTTGAGCCAGCGTAGAAGTTTGCGGCATCTTCAAATGCACCTTCCATTGCAGCCCCAATGCTTATCCAGTTTACAGGAGCAAACTTTACACCAAAGTTTACAGCAGGATCATCTGTATTAAATCCGTTAGGAATAGCAGCTCCAGCTTCAAAGTTCATTTTTCCTTTTGAAACATATCTTACACCAAGACCTCTTCTTGCATAGGAATTTGAATAAGGAATGAATCCTACAACGTCCGCAGTGCCAGGAGCATCTACTTTGAACTTATAGTAGCCTGCGCAGTCAGATGAAGTTGAGCTTGGATAGAACGAGCCTGAGCGGTCATCGTAGGCTGTGCTGAATCCGCCCTGTCTTACGTGAGCGTTAGGTCCCCAAACCCAGTCGCCGTATCCCGGAGCAGGTCCGACTTTCCAGTTGAGTTTTGTTCCCATTCCAAAGTCAAAGTTGCGGTTAATATGGTAAACAAAGTTCAAATAAAAAGCGTCAGTAATTGTGTTGTTTGAATTAATAGCATTATCATAACCATCACGATTCGTATTTGTGTGGTTGCCGCCTCTAGTGTTGCGTCCGTAGTGAAGAGCAAGCGGATTCAAATTTGTTGTTCCAATTTCAAAGTTGTCAACATCACCGCCGTTTTCATAGTTTGCCAATGCGCCCATGTTGAGCATTCCGTCCATCGTGAACTTGCCCTGATCAAATCTTGCCTGAAAAATATCAGTAAAACCATAGAACATTGTGTCGCCGTCAAACGGGTTTCCAAATCCAGTCCACAAAGTGTTCTTAATCTGCGCTCTTTCCAAAACCTGCGCGCTAGCAGCCGCTCCAATAAAAAGTGCAGCTGCAATTCCCAAAACAACCTTTTTCACTTAAAGCCTCCAAAAGTTAAAAAAGAAAAGTGTTATAAACAAAGTAGCAAAATATTAGTTACTGATTTTACAGAGAAAACACAAAAAAATCAAATGGCACAGCAGATTATTTTAGAAACCTTGCAGTTTTTGAAAAAAATCGTATATAAAGTTAATACCCTTAATTTCGAGTTT
>NZ_DBKJ01000095.1:0-2528 GCF_002297325.1 Treponema sp. UBA753
AAAAGCAGGGAAAAATATGAAATACACGCCAAAGCCTTACGAAGAGCTTTTCTTCACGGACGATTTTTTGTTCAGCAAAATTATGCGCGACGAGGAAATTGCAAAGGGAGTTGTTGAAAATCTGCTTGGCATTAAAATAAAAAAGGTGGATTTTTTGTCGTCGCAATATTCAATCGGCGAGCTTTATGCAGGCAAAGGCATCCGTCTTGACGCATACCTTGAAGATTCCGGCAAAGTGATTGACATAGAAATGCAAAGCGTTGTCCAGATGGACGAAGGCCTTCGGATGCGCTATTATCAGAGCATAATCGACATCGAGCATCTGAATCGCGGCGAACGCTACAGAAACCTGAAGGAATCTTACGTCGTTTTTATCTGCTTGAATGACCCTTTTGGCGACGGAAAGGCGGTTTACAACTTTGCGACAAAGGAAGTCGACGGAGAAAGAATTCTGAATGACAGAATCCATAAAGTGATTTATAATGCAAGTGGCTTTGAAAAGGCAAAAGAGCCGAAAGTCAGGGCGTTCTTGAAGTTCGTAAAAGAAAGGGCGGCGACAGATTTGTTGACGCGCAAGATTCAAGAAGCCGTCGACACATGCAAGTATCACCAAAAATGGAGGGCCGAGTATATGCTATGGGAAGACCAAGTCACTGAATGGAAAGAGGAAGCCCGCGAAATTGGTAGGACCGAAGGCAAAGCTCAAGGCTTGAAGGAAGGTGCTTTGAACAAAGCTGTTGAAACCGCAAAAAAGATGATTAAAAAATGCATTGACTTGAACACCATCTCTGAATGCACAGGGCTTTCTTTGGAAGAAGTAAACAGGCTAAAAGAAGAAAATGATTAACTTGAACAAAAATTTTCAATGTACAAACTTTTAATAGATTGAAAAATGTTTTAAATTATTCAGCCCAAGTTTCGAGTTTTTATGAATGTAAAAAAACGATTTGTGCGACTTTTCAGAACTTGAAAAAATCGCTTTACTTTTGAGGATTTAGTTTTATCTTTACGCTTTGAATTCGCCTCGAGGCCTGGTCTTCTATAACAAACAAAATTCCATTCCAAACAAAGACTTCTCCAGTTGAAGGCAGTTCGCCTAGTTTTTCAAGAAGCCAGCCGCCTAAGGTTACGGCATCCTCGCTTTCGAGATTTAATTTTAAAATCGAATTCAAATCTGTAAGTTTCATGTCGCCAGGAACAATAAACTCATTGGAACTTATAAACTTAATTCTAGACTCAGCAGGGATGTGCTCAATATCTTCATCTGTCATGCGTCCAAAAACAACGCGCATTATGTCATCCATTGTAACAATTCCCGCAGTACAGCCTTGCTCGTTTAAAGCAACCGCAAAATCAGTTCGTTCCTTTCTAAATCTGTAAAGAAGTTCCAACGCTGAAAAAGTTTCTGGAACAAAAAGAACTCCTTTCATAATGCGGCCGGCATATCCTTCATCAAAAAAACTAGATTTTTCAGAAATGCGAGAATTTTCGCTAGAACCTAACAAGACTGATTTGTAGTGAATTATTCCCACAATCGACTCTTTTGTCTTTTCGTAAACGGGCAGAGTACTTAAACCCGACTGAATAAACATATCTATGACTTGATTTTTTGTTGCTTGAACAGGAACTGCTCTTATCATTGAGCGATGTTTCATTATATCGTGAACATTTAAATCGCTGAATTCAAAAATTTTATTGAGCATTGTTTTTTCAGAATCTTCTAAAGTCCCTTCTGTGGCACCAAGTTCTATTAAAGTTTTTAATTCTTCTTCCGTAACAAGCTCGTTGCTAGTTTTCCAAAAGCGGCACGCAAAATTTGAAGCTCCTTTTGAAAGCGCCGAAAACAGCTTTACGATAGGAAAAAATATTTTTTTCAAAATCAAAAGAGGGAGCGCATTGTGGCAAACCGTGTCGTCCGTGTAGATTCCAGCAGTGGTTTTTGGAACTATTTGCCCAAAAGTTGTTGCAAAGAACGTAATCAATAATGTTGCCACACCTACGCCGCTGTTTCCTACAATTTGCACTGCAAGAGCAGTTGCCAATGCGCTTGCAAGGGAATTCATAAAATTTGTTCCGACAAGGACTATTGTTAAAAGCTCATCAATATTATTTTTTAGTTCTGCAGCAATTTTCGCATTTCGCCTTTTTTCTTGAACAAGGCGTTTCATTTTAATCTTTGAAATAGAAAGAAAAGCTGTTTCCGAGCCGCTAAAAAATGCAATGCAGCGGATAATTAAAATCAAGGCGATTAAAATAAAAGCTGTTTTCGTGTAATTCACTGAACCTCCTCCCTGCTAGAAAGTTTATTTAAGTGAATTTCTGTAATTCTTCGTTGAAAAACGGCTTCCACAGTAAAGTTCCAGCCTTCAAAGGATACAGAATCGCCTACAACAGGCAGTCTGTTTAATTTTTCTGTTATCCAGCCACCTAAAGTCTCATTTATTTCAGAATTTAATTTTATGCCAATAATATCTTTCATGTCTAAAAGCAAAGTTGCTCCGTCAAGGTTGAACTCTGTTTTTCCTTTT
>NZ_DBKJ01000029.1:0-2082 GCF_002297325.1 Treponema sp. UBA753
ATAATCTATTGAAAATTTCCAACAGATTCCTGACCGAGTTTACTGCGTAAACATCGCAGTGTCGTAGCACGGGAATGACAGCAAATTTACAAGGCTCGGCATTCGCCCTAATAAAAATCCGTGCCGCGGATATGTGCAAGTCCGCATCGCGGATATGGCTACGTCCGTGCCGCGGATATGTACGTGTCCGCTATGCGGATGTGTAAATGTCCGTGCTGCGGACGGATTTTTTGTTTGCTTTTTTTAACAAGATTGTTAACCGAGTTTGCTATGCAAACATCGCGGTGTTAAGCACGGGAATGACACTTAAATTGCTGTTCTTATCAAAACTCGAAATTAAGGCAAATACAATTTCTTCATTGCTAAAACTACTTTTTTATAAGCAGTCATAGTTTATGATAAAGTAAATTTATAGATGCAAAAAAATTCATCACTTTATCCCCTTTACAAAACTAGAAAGTTGCTTTAGACTAACGAGCGTTAGTAGTTAAGCGAGGCTTATATGTCGGAAAAAATCACAAAGGAAAACGTTATAAAATCTCTTTTGGACACATCATTTTACAAGTCTGCGGGCGGAACAAGTCTTTCTGACATAGCCGAATCGCTTGGAATAAAAAAAGCGTCACTTTACAATCACTTTGAAAGCCGCAACGACATAATAGAGCAGACAACATCTTCCTGCGATGAATATTTAAAAAGCATTTCATTTATTCCCGCTGAAATTGAAAGCGTGGCAAAAAAATATCCTGTTGAAACTGTCCTAAAAGGAATCGTAAGCCGCTACGTAAAAATGCACGAAAAAGCACCGCTGTTCCAAATTTACACTTTTGTAGAAAGCCAAAAATATTTCGACATAAAAACCGCGCACATTATAAAGGAAGAAAATGAAAAACTTGAATCCCAGACTGCAATCGTGCTTGAATGCCTTTTGGACTTGGGAAAAATAAAAATTTCAAAAGAACAGATTCCAGGAATTTCAAAATGGTTCTGCGCCGGAATAAACGACTTTTTAAACCGACGTCTTTTAGAACGCAAGCAGGCTGTTGTGCAGAATCCCAAGAGCGGCGAGGGAGAGCTTTTTACGCTTCAGTCTGATGACAAGGGAATTGACGAAATCAACAGACTTGTGGAGCAGTTCAGCAAACTTTTGTGCGCATAAAGTTTTCAAAATTTCTTGAGGAAAAAATGAATCAGATAAATATGCCTTTGATTGACAGCCAGCATCTTTTTTTGCTTTTTATTTTTTATTCTTTTGTCGGATGGACTTGCGAGGAAATTTGGGTTTCTTCACTTTACAGAAAAATCGAAAAACGCGGAATGCTGCATGGCCCTATTTGTCCTATTTATGGATTCGGTGCGCTTATAATTCTTTTTGGAATTTATCCTTGGCGCGAAACTTGGTTCAGGCTTTTTGTGGCATCCGCAATTTTAGCTTCAATTCTGGAATATTTTTCAAGCTGGCTTTTGGAAACTATTTTCCACACAAAATGGTGGGACTATTCAGGACATAAATTCAATTTAAATGGAAGAATCTGCCTTTTGAATTCCTGCGCGTTCGGACTTGGCGGAGTTGCGCTTGAGCATTTTCTGCATCCAATCGCTGTAAATCTGATTTTTGCTACAGAAATTCAGCCGTTCATTCCTTCAATTTACTATGCGTTCAGTACAATTCTCGGAATCGATTTGATTTTCACGGTAAAGCGGCTTGTAAGATTCAGCGAGACAATGGAAAAACTCAAGATGTTCGGTGAACAGCTCAAGGAAAAATATGGAAGCGAATCTTGGTTCCGGGACACAAACTTGCATACGATGATTCAGTCTGTAAAAGCAAGAATCGAATCTGGCTCAATTCAGGCAAGTGAAAAAATGAAAGAACGGCTTGAAAAATTCTCACGAAGGCAGCGCAACGAAGAAAGCCTTTTCAGAAAATTTCCTACAATGTCCAGCCGTGAATACAAACTTCCGCTTGACCACATAAAACAGACGCTCAAGGAAAGCATCGAAAAAAAACGCAACGAGCGCCTGAGCAAAATCCGAAAGTAACCTAAATTCCACAAGTTTGTCATTGCCGTGTCAAGCACG
>NZ_DBKJ01000029.1:2131-3932 GCF_002297325.1 Treponema sp. UBA753
TGTCAAGCACGGCAATGACAAACTGTTTACCAAGCAAAAAACACCAAAATATTGTGATTTTTCTCACATAAAGGCAATTTTCAACGTAAAATCAGCAAATTCTAGCATTTTTTGTAAGCCTAGGCTAAATTTCAATGGAAACGCCTTTATTTTTTTTATAAAATTAATTAAATTATAGCAAATTTATTGTGATTTTTCTCACAAATCAAAAGGGGTACAGAATGTCAAGAGTATACAATTTTAGCGCAGGTCCATCTTGCTTGCCGGAAGAAGTTTTAAAAGAATGCGCATCAGAAATGCTTGACTACAACGGAAGCGGACAGTCAGTAATGGAAATGAGCCACCGCTCAAGCACATATCAGGCAATAATTGACCACGCAGAATCACAAGTACGCAAACTTATGAAAGTTCCAGAAAACTACAAAATCCTTTTTTTGCAGGGAGGCGGTTCAACACAGTTTGCAATGGTCGCAGAAAATCTTGGCATTCACACAGGAAAAGCCGCATACATTCAAACTGGAGTTTGGGCAAAAAAGGCGGCGGCAGAAGCAAAGCATCTTGGAATAAAAGTTGACATCATAGCTTCAAGTGAAGACAAAAATTATTCTTATATTCCGCATGTTGAAAAAATTGAAGGCGACTACGACTATGCGTATATATGCTTCAACAACACAATAATGGGAACCCACTACGAGTATATTCCAGACACAGGAAAAATTCCTCTTGTTGCAGACATTTCATCTTGCGTTTTAAGCGAAGAGCTTGACGTTTCAAAGTTCGGGCTTCTTTTTGCAGGCGCGCAGAAAAACCTTGCTCCGGCTGGAGTTACTCTTGTTATAATCCGCGAGGATTTGATTACAGAAACTCCACGCGAAGGAACGCCGACAATGCTTTGCTACAAAACTCACGCAGACAACGGAAGCATGTACAACACTCCGCCTTGCTACACAATTTACGTTCTTGGAAAAGTTCTTGACTGGATTGAAAAAAACGGAGGAGCTGCAGGAATCAACAAGCTGAATGTTGAAAAAGCAAATTACCTTTACGACTATCTTGACTCAAGCGATTTCTATCATGCCACAGCAGAAAAAGGAAGCCGCTCTCTCATGAATGTTCCGTTCCTCACAAAATATTCAACAGGTTCAAAAGACGAAACCGACATTGCAAAAGAAAAAGAAATCAACGCAAAGTTCGTAAAAGAAGCTGAAGCCGCAGGACTTGTAAATCTTAAAGGACACAGACTTGTTGGCGGAATGAGAGCTTCAATTTACAACGCAATGCCGCTGGCCGGAGTTAAAGCTCTTGTTGAGTTCATGAAAAAGTTCGCAGAAGAAAACAAATAAAAACGGAGAAAACAAATGTTTAAGATTCAGACACTAGACAGAATCAGCGCAGTTGGACTCGATAACTTTCCACGTGATGAATATGAAATTGCAAGCGAAATCGTAAAACCTGACGCAATTCTTGTTCGCAGCCACGATATGCTTTCAATGGAAATCGACCCGAACATAAAAGCTGTTGCCCGCGCAGGAGCCGGCGTAAACAATATTCCAGTAAAAGACCTTGCGCAAAAAGGCGTTGTAGTTTTCAACACGCCGGGAGCAAACGCAAACGCTGTAAAAGAGCTTGTAATCCTCGGACTACTTATGGCAAGCCGTCCTGTAATCGCCGCAAACCAGTGGGTTAATTCACTTGCCGGAAAAGGAGCAGAAATTGCAACTCTTGCTGAAAAAGGAAAGAAAAATTTCATTGGACAGGAAGTAAAAGGAAAAACTTTAGGCGTAATCGGGCTTGGAGCAAT
>NZ_DBKJ01000021.1:0-1160 GCF_002297325.1 Treponema sp. UBA753
AATCATAAAACTCGAAGTTTGGGCAACGTACAAATCTCTATTTCTTAAAAATATCGCTGTGTGTTCCTGTGTCAACCAAAGTCAAAACAAGAACATCGTTATACTTGTAATAAAATTGCAATTAATATGTTTATGAATATCTCACTGCAAAAATGTTGGCTAGGATTTTCAATGTTGACTATAACACAAAACACTGTTATTATTTTACTTGATGCTATTCAATTTATAAACTGTGGAGGTAACTATGTGCAGAACTTCTATTTATGAGGCGCGGAACAATCTTTCAAATTTCGTGAAGATTGCGGAAAGCGGAGAGCCTGTGGAACTTACAAGGTACGATAAGCCGGTTGCGGTAATTATCAGCTATGCGGATTATGAACACAGAGATGAAAAGCCTTCTTTGATTACTCGGCTTAACAAAATAAAGGAAAAATATGCGGATGTTCTAAATGATGAGGGAATCCCGCTTAGGCCAAAAGTTTATCCTGATCCGAACAGGGTGATTTTTGAAGAATAAATAAGTACTGAAGATTTGTTCATGCACAAATATAATAGTAAACATTTACGGAGGAAAAATGAAAAAAATATATCTTCTTGACACAAACATCGTGTCCGAGTTCTCAAAGGAACGTCCTAACAAAAACGTTATTGCCTTGTACGAAGCGCGAAAAAATCTCTGTGCAATTTCAGCTGTTACCTGGCAGGAACTTGTCTATGGACTTGAAAGAATGCCAAATGGAAAACGCAAAACTTATATAGAAGAATGTCTTGCAGAATACAAGAAAGACTTTGAGATAATTCCATACGATGACTTTGCAGCCAGAATCTGCGGTCAACTTTCAGGAAAATGTTCAACAGAAGGAAAAACCCTCCCTTATTGCGACACACAAATTGCCGCCACCGCAATTGCAAACGGAATGGTTCTTGTAACGCACAATGCAACAGATTTTGCCGAAGCCTCAGAACGCTCTTTTTTGCGCACAGAAGACTGGTTTTCTGCTGAATAATTTCAAAACTGAAGGAACACTTCCTAAGAGCCGTAGCGATACTTCCTAAAAGGCTAAGGAATACTTCCTAAGCCCCTTAGGAATACTCACTTCAGGTCTTAGGGATACTCACTCAGCCTCTTAGGAATACTTACTCAGCCTCTTAGGAATACT
>NZ_DBKJ01000021.1:1256-17739 GCF_002297325.1 Treponema sp. UBA753
TACTCACTCAGCCTCTTAGGAAGTATTCCTTCAGCTAAATGTCAAATTTAGCTACACAAACGTCACGGTGTCAAGCACGGCAATGACAGTAAATTTTCAAAACTCGAATTTTAACCTTTTATTTTATCTTAGTTTGCACGAGGGAAGCCGCTGCGGGCAAGACGGATACCGTTGTTAGAATAAGTATCAGTAACACTGTTAGTATAAGAGCTATAAACATGTGCCCAGGTACTACTATCACTGAAAGAGCCACTTATACGTATACATTCTCCGCTTGCATTTTCAGCAATAGGATCTGTTACAACTCCTAAAGGAATGCTTTCTGATCTATCAGAACAAAACTCCCAACAGTTTCCGCTCATATCATAAAGTCCAAGTCTGTTAGGCTTTAACTTTCCAACTTCATGAGTTTTCTTAGTACTAGCATCTAAATCGTTATTATACCATGCAACATCAGATAAAGCATTAATATCACTAGTACCGGCGTACGTATAATTCCAGTCAGTAGAAGCGCTTTGGTCTCCACCGCGCGCAGCAAATTCCCACTCGGCAGCTGTAGGCAGACGGAAGCCGTTTTTTGATAAATCACAAGAAACACTTTGCCAAGTATTTTTTGCACTGGGATAATTTGGTTTTATATCACTATAAGCAATATTTTCACAGTCAACTTTTTGACCATTTTCATCATATGCTGTATAACATTCCTCAAGCCCCATTAATATAGAAAGCCTGTTGCAAAACACAATTGCATGATACCAGCTTATCGACTCAACTGGACGAAGCTTTTGAGTTTCTCCATCTTCTGGAGGATAAGAGCCTCCTTGGAACTTGCTTGGATTTTCTCCCATTACGGCTTCAAAAAGTTCCTGCGTCACTTCGTACTTACCTATGCTGTATGGGCTTAAAGTTACTGTGCGGCCGTCAATAAAAACGCCTTCGCTTCCGCTTCCTGTGATTGTCGTGGCGACATCAATTACTGTCGCAAGGGCTGTCTTTTCAAGCTTGGTTTTGTTTATAACTATGCTTCCGTCTTCAGCAATAGAAAAGATGTTAGACAAAAGTATTAAGGTTAAAGAGCATTCTGTAGTTTTATCAGCTTCAACTTTTATATCTTTGCTTCCAGATGCGATAAGCTCATCATTGTTCGCAGAATCTCTCGCTTCTGCCTCAACGGTATATTCACCGGCTTCAAGCTCCGTGAACTCTATTACCCCCCCCAACGCCGCATCTTTCTCTATAGTCTCACTTTCGCCAATTACACGCACAACGAACTTGTCGGCATTTTCCTTATTGTAAAGGTAGTAGCGTCCGCTGCCAGGCAGAGCTACACGGATTGAGCCGCCTTTTTCTGAGCCGCCGCTCATGTTCATGCAGGACGCCGCCACAAATAAAAACGCAAATAAAGCTAGAACAATAAATTTCTTCATAAAAGACCTCTAGTTTTTTGGATTGTCGGATCAAGTCCGACAATGACAACTTTCATTTCTCTGTCATTCCCGCACTTGTTTCATCTCTCTGTCATTGTCGTACTTGAATTTCCCTGTCATTCCCACACTTGATATGGGAATCTCTTTTATAATCAACTTTTTAATAATCTATTTTACATTATAATGAATAAATCGCAATAAATACAAGAAACTCTTTGTTTTTTCTAATCAGTGTGGAAAAATCAGCCTGCTAAACAAAAAGCCTCCAGTGCAAACTATTCAAGTTACACTGGAGGTGTCGTTTTTTCTGGCATTCAATGGCTTTTATTAAGTTGCCATTGCATTGGCCTCAATTTATTTTTATAAATTATATTCCAAAGCTTATATTGCGCCTCGAAAAGTGATATTAGTACATTGTAATGTTCCTACATCAAAAGCTGTACTTACTTCTTTGTGTAGGTTATATCGGCAAGTTCTTGCTTTAGCTTTGTAGAAGGCTGAAAAAGCACACGTACATTAGTTATATCATTTGAAGTAACGTCTTTTTCCACCTGCTGTCCTTTTGCCCTAAACGACAATTTAAGGATACCAAAGTTATCAAGCCTTACCTTGTTTGAGTTTTTCAGGTAATGCGGCACTTTATCCAAGAAGCTTTCGATAACAGCCACAATATCTGCCGGATTAAGCGTGCATCCCTTTGAAATTTCACAAGCCAACTGACGGATGTTGATTTCATCGGAATATTCCGCTGTTGCATAAAACTTAGACTCTTCCCTGTTAATGGGGTTTTCCCTTTTTTTTACAGAATACATCATTTCGGTGATTCTCCTTAATAAAAATATGAAGCACTCTCAATAAGCACCTCCGCTAGCAAATAATTTTTTAGAAGCTCCAACGGAACCTCATACTTCCGGCCGGAAAGTACAATAACAAGTTAATAAAAATAGCCTAAGTTGCCAACTTTTTTTTGCAGAATTTTTATATTTTTTTACAACAGGTCAAAAGCCAGTGAGGTTTGGGTCAAAACTCAGTAACTTTTAGGTGAAAACTCAGTAACTTTTAAAAAAAACTCACAGACTTTTGAGTGAAACCTCAGTGAGTTTTGAGTGAATTTTTGCATGAAAAAATAAAGAATGATTTTACAACATCGATTTGCATCTTGTTTAAGAGAAATTTCTGATTTTTCTAAAAGGCAGAATGTCGAGTTTTAATAAAACAGCTACTAAACAATTATTCCTATGCAACAAGGCTGTCATTGCTATGCAAACATCGCAGGGGCAAGCACGATAATAACATTAAATCATAAAACTCAAAATTGAACCTAAAATATTGATTATAAACTCAACTAGCTTTATTTCTAAATCCCGCTTAAATATTCTGAAATATTTGCGTTTTTATACAAGTCGTAGGCTTCATCAATAACTTCTTTCAATATGTCATATGTGTCATCTTCTTCACGATTAAAAATAACTTCCGCAAGACAAACTAAGGAATACGGATTATTTGTTGGGAACTTGTTTTTGATTGTATCAAGAAAATTATAATCTATATCGTGGAGAATTTTTTCTTTCAATAAAGGCAAAGTATATTTCACAATTTTTTTCTGGCAAGCAAACAAAAAAAATGCGCGGCTTTGGAATCGAACCAAAGACCCCAAGCGTGTCATGCTTGTACTCTAACCAACTGAGCTAGTCGCGCAAAATATGCACTTATAATAACAAAACTTTTCTCCAGCGTCTACCCTATTAAAGCAGGTTCTTAGGGTGCACCCCCCTAAGCGGTGCAAGGAAAGAAGGGTGGTATGGAGGGAGGAAAAATAGCGATGAAATCGCCTTGCTTTCAACCGAATTAATTGGTTTTCCTCCCTCCAAAAAAAGGTTAATTGAAAATTCACTTTTTAACTGCTAGAATCTTTGGCATGAATCTTTTATCTGTGAATAACCTTGCAAAAATCGGGCGTGAAAAACCTTTGTTTACAGGAGTAACATTTGGCTTGAACGAAGGAGACAAGGCAGCTCTTATAGGACGCAATGGAACTGGAAAGTCAACTCTGCTTAACACAATTGCAGGCCTGCTTTCCCCGGACGAAGGAACTGTTGTTCTTAACAAGGAAGCCGGAGTTTCTTTTCTTGCACAAAATCCTTTGTACAGCAAGGATGACACAATCAAAAGCCACATATTCAAATTCCAAAGTCCCAAGCTCAAGACAATCCGCGAATACGAAGAAGCCTGCGACGAGCTTCAAAAAACAAACTCGCAGCAAGCCCAGCAAAAGTTCAACACATTGAACGAAAAAATGCAAAAGGACAATCTTTGGAACTACGAGTCCCAGATAAAGTCAATTCTTACCACGCTTGGAATAAACGACCTTAACCGCAAGATGGGAGAGCTTTCAGGCGGAATGATAAAAAAAGTCGCGCTTGCACAAGTTCTTGTTGAAGACACAAAGCTGCTTCTTTTGGACGAGCCCACAAACCATCTGGACATTTCCACAATTCTTTGGCTTCAAAATTATCTTGCCGAAACTAAAAGGTCAGTTCTTATGGTAACCCACGACCGTTATTTTTTGGACGCAGTCTGCAACAATATCTATGAACTTGCGCGCAACAAGATAAAGCTTTACACAGGCAACTATTCAACTTACCTTGAAAAAAAACAGACAGAAGCGCAGATTGAAGCGAACACAGAACGCCGCATTGAATCCGTTTTGAGGTTTGAGCGCGACTGGCTTATGAGAGGACCTTGCGCCCGCGGAACAAAAGCAAAGGCAAGAATCCAGCGCGACCAGGCTTTAATAAACCGTGAAAAGTTTTCCGCAGACAAGGGCTTTACTTTTGAAGTTGAAGGCAGAAGGCTCGGCGGAAAAATTCTTGAGCTTCATAAAATCACAAAGAATTTTCAAAAAGGATTCGCATCTTCGGGCAAAAGCAAAACAGAAAATGCCTTTCCAGTTCTTAAAGACTTTAGCTACAGTTTTAACAAAGGCGAAAAAATCGGCGTGTTCGGCGGCAACGGCTCTGGAAAAACTACGCTTTTGAATATAATCACGCAGAAAATCCAGCCAGATTCCGGCGAAGTTGTAAAAGGCGAAAACACTTCTATTGCTTACTATGAGCAGAATCCACATTTTGAAAACACGGAACTTACAGTTCTTGACTACATAAAGGAAGCGGCGGACGTTATGAAAATGAATGACGGCACAGTTTTAAGCGCGCCTCTTTTTCTTGAGCAGTTCGGCTTTGAAGGAAAAATTCAGCATTCGCCAGTGGGAACTTTGAGCGGCGGAGAGCGCAAGCGGCTTTATCTTGTGCGACTTTTAATCAGCAATCCGAATTTTCTGATTCTGGACGAGCCTACAAACGACTTTGATATTTTTACAATGAATATTCTTGAGCAGTTTTTGCTTTCGTTCAAGGGCTGCCTTTTAGTTGTTAGCCACGACCGTTACTTTATGGACAAAATCTGCGACACAATGTTTATAATGGAAAACGATGGAAGTGTTTCCGGTTTTGTAGGGAAATGCTCTGAATATCTTGAGCTTGAACAGGAACAAAGCGCGCAACAAAAATCACAATCCAAGCAGGAAGAAAAAACAGAAAAGACTCCAGTTCATCAGAAAAAGAACAAAATGTCGTTCAAGGAAAAAAAGGAATTCGAGCAGCTTGAGCAGCGCATATTTGAGCTTGAAGATAAAAAGCCGGAACTTGAAAAACTTATGGCCTGCCCTGACTACGAAAAATCCTCAAAAGCCGGAAAAGAATACGCAGACCTAGAAAAAGAGCTTGAAGAAGCATATTCAAGATGGGAAGAACTTTCCGCGCTTGAAATGTAAACGGAGGTACTTTTATGGAAGAAAAAATCGAACAGTTGAAACAGCTTGTAGAAAAATCCCAGAAGATTGTGTTTTTTGGAGGAGCTGGAGTCAGTACAGAAAGCGGCATTCCAGACTTTAGGAGCGTTGACGGACTTTACAATCAAAAGTGGGCTTATCCGCCGGAAACAATACTGAGCGCGACTTTTTTTCATTCAAATCCAAAGGAATTCTACAGATTCTACCGGGAAAAACTTCTTGTTTCCGGAATAAAGCCGAACATTACGCATTTTAAACTTGCGGAACTTGAAAAACAAGGAAAACTTCTGGCAGTCGTAACTCAGAATATTGACGGACTTCATCAGGCGGCAGGAAGCAAAAATGTCTTTGAGCTGCACGGAAGTGTCCTTAGAAACTACTGCACAAAATGCGGAGCGTTCTACGATGAAAAATATATTGCTTCTCATTCAGACCAAGACGGACTTCCACGGTGCGAAAAATGCGGGTCCCTCATAAAGCCGGACGTTGTTCTTTACGAAGAATCTTTAAAGGATGAAGTTGTAAGCGGCGCAATCAAGGCAATAGGCAGCGCAGACCTTTTGATTATCGGAGGGACTTCGCTCACTGTTTATCCGGCGGCAGGAATGATTCATTATTTCCGCGGAGAAAACATTGTGCTTATAAACCGCGACCCGACTCCAAGCGACGGAATTGCAAACCTCGTTCTGCACGAAAACCTTGGAAACGTTTTTTCAAAATTGTAGTCAAATATCAAATTTTATATTTTACTGTCATTATCGGGCTTGACCCTGCGATGTTTCTGAAAAAAACTCGGTTGATAATCTGTTGGAAAGATTCCTGTGCCAAAGCACAGGAATGACAATTAAATTTACTTTAATGCCATTCTTTGCGCCAAAACTGTTTTTAGGGAAGCAAGTGTTTCTTTTACTGCGGACTCATTGCTTCCTGAAAGAACTGAATCGCAAGCTGAACTTACGGCTGTAATGTTTCCAAGGATGTCTTGCTCAAGCTTTGCAGAAAAAATTTCATTTGAGCCGGCAATTTTTTTTGCTTCTTCGGCAAGTTCCGCTATCTGTTTTTTTTCTTCATCAAACTGGCTATTTAAATTTTGCGATTTCTGCACAAGAAGATTCATTGATAAATCAATTCTTTCCAGCAAATCGGAATTTTCTTTTTTATTTCCAGACTTCTGAAAAAGCCTCTTCATAAAATCTGTAATTTTCATAGTTAAACATTATCTCTGATTTGCAAAAATATGGCAATACAAACCTTGCGCGCAAAAGTCTTGACCTTGCAATTCCATGAACTATAAACTAAAGCAAAAGGTCAAATGTTGAGTTTTGATAAAAACAGTCATTTCTGTGCTTCGACACAGGAATCTGTTGTAAAATTTAAATAGATTATCGGGTCAAGCCCGATAATGACATC
Source organism: Treponema sp. UBA753 (assembly GCF_002297325.1). Lineage (NCBI taxonomy): Bacteria > Pseudomonadati > Spirochaetota > Spirochaetia > Treponematales > Treponemataceae > Treponema > Treponema sp. UBA753. Next base: position 7,944 of record NZ_DBKJ01000021.1, read on the forward strand.
AAATTATAAAACTCGAAATCAAATTTAAAGAAAAAGGCTGATGAAAAAATGAATGCAATTTACGCCGCCGGGCTTAACGGAGAATTCGCACTAGAAAATGGAACTCTTCCATGGAAAAAAGTTCCCGAGCTTCAAAAAGAATGCAAGGAAGACATGGCTTTTTTTAAACAAATGACTTTAAAAAAAGCCGTCATAATGGGATTTAACACTTTTAAAACTCTGCCTTTTCCGCTCAAAGACAGGCTGAACATTGTAATAAAAAGAAACGCTGTTCCGCAAAAAATAGAAAACACAGGCAATGAGTTTATGTTTTTTTCTTCTATTGAAGAAGCTTTAAATGCGCTTAACTTTTTTTGCCCGGATGATATTTTTTTAATAGGCGGAAAAAAGCTATTTGCAGAAGCGTTCAGAAAGAACCTTGTGGACGGCATTATCTACGAAACAGTTTTTTGCAAGAACTTTCCAAATGCAAAAATTTTTATAAACCGCCCTCAAAAGTTCAGTCTGATAAATTCAAGGAAAAGCGGAATTCTTGTTTTTAATCAGTACAGAAATCTGGAAGCTCCAAAGGCTCAATTCCAAAGCGGCTTGCAAAATCCCTAGCTTTCCAGGCGTTCATTATAACATCCTGAGGATTGTGCGCATCAGAATTGCAAATTACACGGACATTCGTAAGGGACGCCATTTCCCAGAACTCAACAAACGGGTAAGGGTAGCGCATTCCGCGCTTTGTATGATTCGGAGTTCTAGTTATTCCAAGTCCATTTATTTCAATAGGCAAATCTAAATCAGAAGCCGCATCCAAAATTGCCTGGCTGCAAGCCTTTGACTGGTCGTCCCATTCCTTGTAGCCTGCCATAAACAAATCCGGGTGAGCAAGAAAAGCAAAATGACCGCTCCGCATTCCTTCTATAGTTTGGTCAATGTATTTGTTCAAAAGCGAAGGGCTTTCAACATCGGGAATATAAATATGGCTTGATCCGTCTGCAACCCAGTGCGAGCCAAGAACAAGATAGTCCGCTCCAAAGTTCGCCTTAAGCTCATCGTACCAGCCGGTGTATGATTCTTCCCATTCACATTCATATCCTTGGTAAACAGGAAACGCCGCAGCTTCCTTTGCCTCTTCAATCCATTCGCTGTATTCAGAAGCCTCTTTTGTTGTCATTCTTATTTCCGGCCAGTAGTCAAAAAAATCTTCCGGATAAGGGCAATGGTCAGAAAATCCCAAAGCAGTGCAGCCTTCCAGCATAGCCTGATTAACATAATCGACCGGCTGTCCTTTTGCATGATGGCAAAGCTCTGTGTGCGTATGAAAGTTAGAAATTGATTTCATATATGTTTGATTTTAGTAAAAAAGAAGAATTATGTTAAGGGCATAAAAAAATCCCCTCCAGTTTCCTAGAGGGGAAGTTAGCATTTAGCCGCTAAACATCAATGAAAATTATTTCTTTGTTGTTTTTTTAGCAGGAGCTTTTTTTGCTGATGCTTTTGCAGCTGGTTTCTTTGCTGTTGACTTTGCAGCCGGTTTTTTAGCAGGAGCTTTCTTTGCTGGGGCTTTTGCAGCCGGTTTCTTTGCTGTTGAAGTCTTTTTTTCTGCTACAGTTTTCTTTGCAGTAGCTGGCTTTTTTGCTGGGGCTTTTGCAGCTTTTGCAGCGGCAAGAGCTTTAATAACAGCCTGTGCTCCGGCAAGACGTGCAGCTGGTACACGGAATGGTGAGCAAGAAACGTAGTTAAGACCAAGTTTGTAGCAAAGAGCGATTGAATCTGGGTCTCCGCCATGTTCTCCACAGATTCCAAGGTGAAGGTCAGATTTTACCGAGCGTCCCTTAGCTTCTGCAATTTCCATAAGAGCGCCTGGTCCGTCTGGATCAAGAGTCTTGAATGGGTCTTTTTCGAGAATCTTCTGGTCAAGGTAAGAATCAATGAACTTGCCATAGTCATCACGGCTAAAGCCGAATGTTGTCTGTGTAAGGTCATTTGTACCGAATGAGAAGAAGTCAGCGTACTGTGCAATCTGATCTGCTGTGCAAGCTGCGCGTGGGAATTCAATCATAGAACCAATCTGGAACTTGAGTTTTGTTCCCTTTGATTCGTTTACTTTTGCAATTACAGCTTCTGCCTGTGCGCGGATCTGCTTGAGTTCGTTTACAGAAGTTACGTTAGGAATCATAATGCGAACATCATGTGCAATTCCGTCCTTTTCTGCGTGTGCAGTTGCCAAAGCGATTGCTTCAACCTGCATTTCGTAGATTTCAGGATATGTGATTGCAAGACGGCATCCGCGGTGTCCAAGCATAGGGTTGTGTTCGTTGAGGTCAGCGAACTTTGCCTTGATTGTTGCAACAGAAACTCCGAGCTTAGAAGCAAGAGCCTGAGCTTCAACATCTGTAGCAGCCTGAATGAACTCGTTAAGAGGCGGGTCAAGAAGACGGATTGTTACAGCGCGTCCGCCCATTGTCTTGATGATTCCGTAGAAATCTTTTTCCTGAAGTGGAAGAATCTTTGCAAGGTTTTCTTTGCGTGCTTCTGTGTTTTCAGAAATAATCATCTTCTGGAATGAAGAAAGTTTTGGCTCCTCAAAGAACATGTGCTCTGTGCGGCAAAGACCAATACCGTTTGCGCCAAACTTGAATGCCTGTGGAGCTTCGTTCTGCTCTGCATTTGCAAGAACATCGAATCCTTTTACAGTCTTTCCAGAAGCTGTTTTGCGTACAGACTTTGCGCGGATTTCATCAGCCCAGCCAAGGAATGTTTCAAGGTCGCCAGAAACTTTTGCTTCTTCTACAGGAATAAGACCTGCGTAAACTTTACCAGTTGAACCGTCAATAGAAATATTGTCGCCCTTCTTGAAAGTCTTGTCGCCAATCTTTACTGTTTCTTTGTCTACGAATACAACTGCTGCGCAACCGCAAACACAAGGAGTTCCCATACCACGTGCAACAACAGCAGCGTGTGAAGTGCGTCCGCCTGTAGATGTCAAGATTCCTTCTGCAACGTACATACCTGCAATGTCATCAGGAGATGTCTCTTTGCGAACGAGCATTACTTTCTTTCCAGCCTTGTTCCATTCAACAGCTTCGTCTGCTGTGAATACAATCTGTCCGGCTCCAGCTCCAGGAGATGCGTTAAGAGCTTCTGCGATTGGTGCAGCGGCTTTAAGAGCTTTTGGCTCAAACTGAGGGTGAAGAAGCTGGTCAAGCTGATCTGGCTTTACACGGAGAAGAGCCTGTTCTTTTGTGATGAGTTTTTCTGCAACCATGTCAACTGCCATTTTAACAGCTGCCGGTCCTGTGCGTTTTCCGTTGCGGCACTGAAGCATATAGAGAGTTCCTTCCTGAACTGTGAACTCCATATCCTGCATATCGTGATAGTGCTTTTCAAGGCGAGCGCGGATTTTGCAAAGCTGATCGTAAATCTTTGGATTTGTTTCAGCAAGCTGAGAAAGGTGCTGAGGTGTGCGGATTCCAGCAACAACGTCTTCACCCTGAGCATTCATAAGGTATTCACCCATGAATTCGTTAACACCAGTAGAAGGATCGCGGCTGAAGCAAACACCAGTTCCTGATGTGTCGCCCATGTTTCCAAATACCATTGCCATAACAGTTACGGCTGTGCCTTTGATAACTCTTTCATCAATGTTGTTGAGCTTGCGGTATGTGATAGCACGAGGATTCATCCAAGAACCAAATACAGCTCCGATTGCTCCCCACATCTGTTTGTGTGGATCCTGCGGGAAGTCTTCGCCCTTTTCTTTCTTGTACATTGCCTTGTACTTAGAAACAATTTCCTGAAGTTCTTCTGTAGTAAGATCTGTATCCTGTGTGATTCCACGGTGAGACTTAACTTCGTCGATGATTTCTTCGAACTTGTCGTGATCTACACCCATTGCAACGTTGCCGTACATCTGAATAAAGCGGCGGTATGCATCCCATGCAAAGCGTGGGTTCTGTGTTTTGTTTGCAAGACCAAGAACTGAATTGTCGTTAAGACCGAGGTTGAGGATTGTGTCCATCATACCAGGCATAGATTCTGCAGCGCCTGAGCGAACTGAAACAAGAAGCGGATCTTTTGCATCGCCGAGCTTTTTGCCCATTGACTTTTCAAGCTTTGCAAGATACTTAGCAACTTCTGCATCAAGTCCTGCCGGATACTTTTTGCCTAATTTGTAGTATTCCTGACAAACATCAATTGAAATTGTGAATCCAGATGGAACAGGAAGGCTCAAAGGTTTCTTTGCCATCTGAGCAAGGTTTGCGCCTTTTCCACCGAGGATTGGACGCATTGATTCATCGCCTTCTGCGTCGCCATCACCAAAGTAATAAACATATTTGGTCTTAGCCATTATGTCCTCCATATATATATGTGAAGAAAATTATAATGGTAATTTCTTGTATCGTCAACAAATGTTTTTAATATCAGCAAGAATTGCAAATTAAAATTTGAATTTTTTCAAAAGGAATTCTTTAAAGCAAATCGCAGACTTCTCAATTTATCAAATCCACAAAAAAAATCGCCAAGTTTTTCCAATCCATACAGCAAGTTCATATCTTTAACGTGAGCCAAAATTTCCCAATTTTCACAAAATTAACTTCATCTTCTGCGTCAAAAAAATTCAAATAAAAAGGCAAATTCAACGGTCATAGCACAAATTTTCAAGCAAACACAAAACTCAAACGCAGATAATAAGCCAAAAACAAGCGAAAAAGGCATTTATTCAGCAAATTGCTGACTTTTCTCCACTTGGCACGCATTCTGCTATATATTTAGTGTACGGCTGAAAGGCAGTACGAAAAAAAATTAAAACAATGCTGTAAAACCAGCGAGGAGATTTATATGAACGAACTTTCACTTTTAGATTCACTTTTTGGAAATGACGGATTTGCATTGCCAAGCTACCGCGAAGCAGCTTTTGCCCCGAAAGTAGACGTTGTGCAGAAAAAAGACAGCTATGTGCTTTCTATGGATTTGCCTGGAAAAACTGAAAAAGATGTAGACATAACGCTTAAAAACGATGTTCTTACAATTTCTTCTGTTGAAAACGCAAAGTCTGATTCAGGAGAAAAGAAAGAAAAAGTTGACGATGTTTACTACATTCTGCGCGAACGCACAACAAGGCACAGCCAATTCAAACGTTCATTTACTTTGCCAAAAGACATTGATGCCAACAAAGTAAACGCAACATTCAAAAACGGCATTCTTTCTATTGAAATCGGACGCAAGGAAGATTCCACAGAAAAGAAAATTACAATCAAAAGCGAGTAAAAAAAATTAAAAAATTTTTTAAAAACTGTTGACAAAGAAAATGCAATGATGTATATTCTAATCAGCTTATAAAGCTGATAAAACTCTCTCCTTTAGTTCACGAAAGTGAACGGCAGAACCCCGGGCATCCGGGGTTCTGTTCATTTAAAGACATTAATTTTATTATTGATTCTAGTTGTCTGTCATCAAAATTATTAGATTCAATTCCGAGTTTTATGATTTAATGTCATTACTAGGATTGACACTGCGATGTTTGCACAGGAATAATTGTTTAGTAGCTGTTTTATTAAAATTCGACATTCGTCTTTTACGGCAAAATATTTTTTTTCAGTTTTTATAAAAAAAACTACATCGACATTCCTATAGAAAAGCCTGTCCTGAATTCTTTTTCTGTAATATTGTAAATGACTTCAACTGAACAAGCCGGAAACGCGACTTTTGAAAGGTACATTTTCATTCCGCCGCCAGCTCCCTGATTAAAAACCCAAGTCCTGTCAAAGTCTTTTGCGCGCGCTGTCTGATAAACCGCATAAACAGAAAAAAGGCCTATTTTTGTCTTGAGCGCAGCATATTCAAGCCCAATAGAAAGTCCTGCCATTGAATCAGAAGAAAATTCGCTAGGAAAAAGACTAACAGAAGCTGAACGTCCGCCAGTGTAAAAGACAATCGGAGCGTCGAATTCATAGAAGCAAGACGCTGACTGCACAATTCTAAGCTTGTCAAGAATCGGCTGCTGAATTTTTATTTTAAGCTCAAATCCGTTAAAAACATCCCGGCAAGGCGTAACATCAACAAAAGCCTTTGCGGCTGCGGATTTTTCAGACATAAAAACACCGTTCCAGTCAGCGGTTTTAAAATCTATTGTGGCGGAAGATTCCCATACTTTTTCAGATTCAATCTCGCCTTTAATTTCGTCCGAGCCGTCAATTTTTACAATTCCAAACCCTGTGTTTAATTCCGCAGAAAAACAGTCAAAGAATTTTTTGGAAACGCCAAGGCTTCCGCGGAAAGAAAGAGAGCCAAAATCGTAAACTGAATCGTCTTTTGTTGTAACAAGCTCCGTGTCTGATTTTGAAATTCCTGTGTAAATCGAAAATCCCAATGACGAGCCTTTTGGCGGACGTGAAAAAAATGTCATTCCAGAAATGTTGTCGCGCGAAAAAATTCCGCCTAGAATAAAAAAATCCTTCAACCCCATCGCATTTGAATCAATAAGAAATGCGCCCGCAGAAAAAAGTCCGTCGTTAACGGCAACAATCGGCAACGGCAAAATGGACATTTTCTCTTCAAGTGAAATTTTCACGCAGCTTTCGTTTTCGGTTATAGGCTCGCATTCAATTGAAATGTTTGTAAAAAGATTGTCCGCCTGAAGCGAATTTTCTATGCTGTGCAAGGTTTCTGCAGAGGCTTCTTTTCCAATGAATTTTTTTAAATCACGCTGAGCAGCAAATTCTTTTGTACGCTTTAAGCCTTGAATTTCAAATTTTGTAATTATAGGCTCCGCATTCAGAAAACCTGCAAAAACAGCAAAAAGCGCAACTGCAAAAAATGATTTTTTCATTTAAAACATCTCCATTTATTGTAAATTGCTGAAGTTTTATTTTTACAACAAATGGGAAGATTTAGCAATATAATGCAAGAAAAAGAATTAAACGTAATTAAAATCTGCCAAGCATAGACAAAACAAGAGAACCGCTCAATGAAGCCGCTTCATTTTCATTAAAACTGTAAGTTGATTCTCCGTCATCGTCCGCCATATCGCTCATGCAACGGATAATTACAAACGGAATTTCATTTATCCAGCAAGCGTGCGCAACGGCAGCTCCTTCCATTTCAACACAAGCCGGAGAGCAAGTTTCCTGAATTGCAGATTTTTTTTCTTTGTCGCTTACAAACTGATCTCCTGTGGCAATCCGCCCAAACACAAGCTTATGTTCCGCCGGAAATTCTTTAAATGCAGAACGAGCCGCTTCAAGCATTTTGCCGTCCGCCGGAAAATCGCTGCATTTCATCTGCGGAATTTCAGTTTTTTTGTAGCCGAATCCTGTTGCGTCCATGTCGTGATAAACCGCATCCGTGGAAGCAACAAAGTCAAGAACTTTAAGCCCAAAAGCCATTGCGCCGGCAATCCCAGTGTTAATTATATGCGTGCATCCAAACTGAAGAATCAGCCGCTGGGCGCACAAAGCAGCATTTACTTTTCCAACTCCAGACTGAACCAGAACCACAGAAGAGCCGTTTATTTTTCCTTCCGTAAATATCATTCCGCCAGCCTTAGTTTCCGCTGAATTTTCTTCCAGTTTAGACTTTAAAAACTCCAATTCAACGCTCATTGCACCAATTATTCCAATCTTCTTTGACATAAAATGTTACTCCTTGCGAAATACCGCATTGTTTATAAAATTTTTCGTAAAAATTCTTCAAAATTATTGACTACATTAAAGTTTTCATATAGATTATAGCCAGCAGTAAATAAAATGACAAAATGAAGTCAACACGCTTCATAAACGGACTGTCTTTCTCCTCCTTAGGGCAGCCCGTTATTTTTTTTGTCAAAAACAGAATAATAGAAAGCAAAAGGAATTTCAATTTTCAATCTACGAATTGACACAAATTTAAAAAATCAATATATTGTTTTTTAGACAATGACGTCTGTTTTTTGGGTATTTTTATGTCCTTAGAACAGGCGTCTTTTTTTTGCCAATTAATTGAAAAAGGGGTTATTTATGTGTGGATTTGTTGGCGCATTTGATTTAAACAGCGGCTCACAGCCAATTGATGAAGGTTTAAAAGAACAGCTTCGTTCCCAAGTTCTGGATATGTCTAAAAAAATCCGTCATAGGGGACCGGACTGGAGCGGGGTTTACACAGGAAACAACGCAATTTTAAGCCACGAACGTCTTTCTATTGTAGATCCGCTTTCTGGAAAACAGCCGCTTGTTAGCGATGACGGAAAAATTATTCTTGCGGCAAACGGTGAAATTTACAATCATCAGGAAATCCGCAGACAATTTGCAGGAAAATATAGCTTCAAAACACAGAGCGACTGCGAAGTTATAATTCCGCTTTACAAAAAATACAGAGCAGAAGAAAACGGCTTTTGCAAAATGATAGAAGAGCTTTCTGGAATTTTTGCATTCGCGCTTTATGATTCAGAAAAAGACGTTTATTTAATTGCCCGCGACGAAATCGGCGTTATTCCGCTTTATCAGGCATGGGATAAGCAGGGACGTTACTATGTTGCTTCGGAACTAAAGGCTCTTGAAGGACAGAACATGGTTTCTATAGAGGAGTTTCCAAACGGACATTATTTCTATTCAAAAGACAAAAAACCGACTCTTTGGTACAAACGCGACTGGGAAGAATTCAGCGCAGTAGAAAACGCAAAACGCGCAACAGATGACAACGGAGAAATCATAAATGAAGATGTGATTCAGAATGTGCGCGATGGACTTGAAAAAGCCGTAAAGCAGCAGCTTATGAGCGACGTTCCTTATGGAGTTTTGCTTTCAGGAGGACTTGACTCAACTGTAATCGCGGCAATAACACAAAAATTCGCAAAAAAAAGAATTGAAACCGGATCTTTAAAAGATGCCTGGTGGCCGCAGCTTCACAGTTTTGCAGTAGGACTTGAAGGCAGCCCGGACTTAATCGCAGCAAAAAAAGCCGCTGACTTTATAGGAACAGTTCACCATGAAGTTCACTTTACAATTCAGGAAGCGCTGGATGCTCTTGAAGACGTAATTTACCACATTGAAACTTACGACATCACAACCGTGCGCGCATCAACACCAATGTATCTTCTTGCCCGCGTTATAAAATCCATGGGAATCAAAATGGTTCTTTCTGGCGAAGGAAGCGATGAGCTTTTTGGCGGATATTTGTACTTCCATAAAGCGCCTAATGCCCGCGAGTTCCATGAGGAGCTTGTACGCAAAATGAGCAAACTGCACCTTTACGACTGCCTGCGCGCAAACAAATCTCTTGCAGCCTGGGGAGTTGAAGGCCGAGTTCCTTTCCTTGACAAAGATTTTATTGATATTGCAATGAGGTTGAATCCTCTCGACAAAATGAATATAAAGCTTCCGAACGGAAAACAGCGCATTGAAAAATGGATTGTCCGCAAGGCATTTGAAGACATTCTTCCGCCTGACATTTGCTGGAGACAAAAAGAACAGTTCAGCGACGGCGTAGGCTACAGCTGGATTGACACATTAAAAGAAATGACAGCGCAGAAAGTTTCGGATGCAGAATTCGCCCAGAGAGCAAAAAGATTCCCGGTAAACACTCCTGTTACAAAGGAAGAATATTACTACAGGGAAATTTTTTCAAACCTCTTCCCAAGCGAAAGCGCAGCACTTGTAGTTCCGCATGAAGCCGGAGTCGCCTGCTCAACAGCAAAAGCCCTAGAATGGGACGAAGCCTGGAGCAAAATGGACGAGCCTAGCGGAAGAGCTATAAGCGGCGTACACAATGACGCTTACAAAAGATAGTTTTAAACTGAATGTCGAGCCTGTCATTATCGGGCTTGACC
>NZ_DBKJ01000032.1:0-3090 GCF_002297325.1 Treponema sp. UBA753
AAACCAAGGCCTGTTTTTTCATGCGCTCAATTTTATTTTTCAGCATATCAGAAATTTCATCATCGCCATCAATAGAAATTGCATTCAAAAGTTCAAGCGCATCTGAAAAATTTCCATCATCTATCATCTGTTGAATCAAAGATAAAAGTTCGGAAGTTTTTCCATCTGCAATAGCTTTATCAACAGCAGCCTTTTTCAAACTGTCCAGTTTTTCTTTTAAAGAACTTCCCTGCTCTGCTTTTATTGCATTTAAAATTTTCAACGCAGATTCAATTTCGTCATTATCAATAAGCGACTGTATAAAATCTAAAATTTCCTGTTCACGTCCATTTTCTAAAGCCTTTGAAAAAGCTTCATTTATTAAAGCGGAAATTTTATTTCTAAGTTCTTTTGCAGCCTCGGTATTTCCTGAAGCATCAATTCCCAAAAGAATTTTTAAAGCCTCTTCATAATTTCCCTGCTCAATTAATTTTTGAGCCAATGCAAGTTTTTCTTCAAGGTTCAATTCTGAAACAACATTGTCTTTGGCACCAAAAAAATTGTTATTATTTAAAACAAAAAATCCACCTCCAGCTAAAACAGCAAGCAAGAAAAACAACATAGCCACTATTTTCTTATTTGATTTTTTATCTTTCTTTTTTTCAAGCTCAATATTTTTTTGCGCAGACTTTTTTTCTACATCAAAACTTGAAGCCAAAACCGGCTCAGTCTTTTTTATTACAACTCCAGTTTCTTCTTTTTTTTCAACTAGAGATTTTTTAGAAGGCAAACTAGAAGCAGCAACAGTTTTTTGTAAAGGAACTTTTTGTGCTGACAATTTTTTTTCTTCTGTAAAAATTTTTGGTTCAACTGTTTTCTTTACAGCGACAGTTTTGACAGCCGAAGCCATTTTTGTTTTTTCCGAAGCAACAGAAGCCTTGCTAGCTACAGGCTTTTTTTCCGCAGAAGAAACAGCAGTTTTTCTTGAAACTGATTTTGTTTCCGCAGAGGAAGCAGCAGTTTTTTTGGCTTCAGGCAAAGAGGATTTTTTTTCAACAGAAGTTTTTTTCACAGCGGTAGTTTTAGGTTCAACTGATTTTTCAGAAACAGAAGAAGCTCTTACAGCTTTTGACTTTTCTAAAAGTCCTGAAGTTTTTTTTGGAGCTGTAGTTTTAGATTCTGTTGTTTTTTTTGAAGCAGAACTTTTTGAAACTGCAGCCACTTTTGTTTTTTCCGAAGAAACTGAAGCCTTTTTTGCTGTCGGCTTTTTTTCCGCAGAAGAAGCCACTGTTTTTTTTGAAGCTGTATTTTTTTTTACCGCAGTAGTTTTTTTCTTATCTAAATCTTTATTCGAGTTCTGATTCGTAGCCATAATCAACCGTTCCTTCTGCACCAGCAGTCATATTTGATGTTTCTGAATTCTGCAGCGAAGCCGCCACATCTTCAAGCAATTTTCTTCTTCTTGCAGCATCTTCTTCTGCTTTTTTCGCAGCCTCTTCTCTTTGGGCTTTTAGAGCCGCTTCCTGATAAGCCTTTTGATCTTGAAGCATTCGTTCAATTTCCGCGCGCTGCTGTTCAAGCCTAGATTCCTGTTCCGCCATCTTCGCTTCAAGTTCCGCAGCTTTTTCTTCATCTCTAGCTTTCTTTTCTGCGGCTGCCTGTTCCTCAACAAGCTGTTTTTCCTTTGAAATCCGTTCAATTTCCGCACGTTGCTGCTCAAGAAGTGCCTGCTGTTCCGCCATTTTAGCTTCTAACTCCGCAGCCTTATCTTTTTCATCCTGAATTTGCTTTTGTGCCGCAGCTTGTTGTTCTGCAAAAATCTGTTTTTCCTGCGCCGCCTGAATCAAAGCAGCCTCTTCTTTTAAACGTTTTTCTTCAGCAAGCCGCTCTTCTTCTGCCTTCTTGAAACCTTCAAGCAAAGCAATCAGCTGCTCAATTTCCGCTTTCTGCCTGTCATTCGGCGACAAATCAAGATAAAGCTTGTAATCCTCAAGGCTTGCAATATATTTTTCCTGCTTAAGCTCGGCATTTGCACGGTTTAAAACGGGAGGCGCATAAAGTCTGTTCGCGGCAATCGCAAGTGAATACCATTTTTCAGCTGAATAAAAATCTTCCATTGCAAAGCAGACGTTTCCTGCGTTAAAAGCAAGAACCTTTTTATCAGTTCCAGAAACTTTCATTCCTTCTGTGCAGACTTCAAGACTTTCCTTCAAAAGCCCCATTTTTTCGTAGCAAAGCGCAAGATAATTGTAAGCCTTAGGAAATTTTCCAGTGCTGATGGCTAACTTTAAAAACGGAACAGCTTCCTCAACGCGGTTTTCCTTGAACAGATTTTCACCTTGCAAAAAATCGTCATTCTGCGCAAAAGAACTGAACACAAAAAGCAAAAAAGAGAAACAAAAAAATTTCTTAAATTTTCTATAAATCGACATCATTTTATTATCTGTAGATTTCAGCAAATTTCTTAGGAAAACAGCAAAATTTTTAAGTCTTCCATATAAATTGACATATTCAGTGAAAAAAGGTAACCTTTTTAACAAAAAACTAAACAAACAGGCGGAATTTCAATGGGTTCACTGACATCTGTAATTATAATAGGTGTTTTAATCGCATTTGTCGCTACAGCGTTGATTTTTATAGTAAAAAATATCATAGCTCCTTCAAAAATTGACGGAATTCCAAAGCTTATAAAAGACGGAAGATTTCAAGCTGCCCAAAGATGCGCAAAATCTGTTATCTCAAAAAATCCGCGAAACTATTTAGCCCATTATTTTTTGGGAAAAGCCTATCTAAAAGATGGAAAGCCTGAACTTGCTTTCATTGAATACAAAGCCGTAAACCAAAACGCGCTTTTTAACGGAGAAATTCCAGAAGCTGAATTCAGAAAAGAAATGGCGGAACTTTACAAACGGTTCAATCAGCCTGATGAAGCTTTAAAAGAATATCTTTTGCTGACAAAACTCGAGCCAAACAATCCAGAAAACACATTTAAAGCCGCGGAAATTCTTGAAACCCAGGGAAACGCAAAACTTGCTATGGGATTTTACCAAAAAACTATTCTTCTAAACAAACGGAATCCCAAAGCCTACACTTCAATCGGCCGTCTTCTTC
>NZ_DBKJ01000032.1:3148-12597 GCF_002297325.1 Treponema sp. UBA753
ACTTTCTTAGGGCAAAAAATTACACACAGGCAAAACAAGCCTTGGAAACTTCAATAAAACTGAATCCAGAATCCTACGAAAATTATTATTACCTTGGAAAAGTCTGCAAAGAAAACAAAGATTTGTCCACAGCAGTAAAACTTCTGGAAAAAGCTGAACGCTCGCAAGAATACAGGCAAAAAGCTCTTGTTGAAAAAGGAACTTGCCTTATGATGGCGGATCAACTTGAAAAAGCAACGGACGCATTTGAACGCGCGGTTTCAAACGCTAAAATTCCAAATTCGCAGGAAACTTTATACGCAAGATACTTTCTCGGAATCTGCTACGAAAAAAGCAGAAAAATTGAAAAAGCAATAGAACAATGGGAAACCGTCTACAAATGCAACAGCAAATTCAAGGATGTGACATCAAAATTAAATCAATATAAAGAGCTTGAGACAAATGACGGAATAAAAGAATATTTAACAGCAAACAACCAGCAATTCATGGAGCTTTGCAAAAAAATTTTATTGGCAGGATACAATCTTCAAAGTCAAAAAACTGATTTTACTCCTTACGGCTGCCAGATTCTTGCCACAGAAAAAAAACAGGAAGCATTCTTAAATGCAAAGCAACAGTTTTTCCTCGCGCAGTTCTACCGTTCCACAGATACAATAGAAGAAACTCCAGTTAGGAAACTCGCTGACACAATAAAAACAAAAGGCTATGTAAAAGGACTTCTTTTTGCAAGCTCTGATTTTTCACACACAGCACAAGTTTTTGCAGACAGCCGTCCGCTTGCCCTAATATCCAAAGACACTCTTGAATCGCTTTTCAGAAAGGCTGGCATTCAATGAAATTTCTTTGCGTTTCCGACCAAATCGACCCTTTAGTCTACTCTTCCACAGTAAAAGAAAGATATGGAGATGTTGACGCTGTTTTTTGCGCCGGAGACCTTTCCATGGAATACGTTGATTTTATAGTAGACGCCTTAGGAAAACCGACTTTTTTTGTTTTCGGAAACCACGATTTAAAGGAATACAAATATTATAAAAATAAAATGTTTTCTGATTCATTATTTTCAGGCTCGCCGTTTAAATTTGAAGGAACTGGAGTTGAACATGCGCACGGAGCAGATTACGCAAGCAACAAAAATATAAGGTGCAAGAATCTTACATTTAAAACTTCAGACGGAAAAACAACGCCCCTGCTCATTTCTGGAGTTACAGGAAGCATAAGATACAACAACGGACAAGCTCAGTTCACGGACAAGCAGATGAAAAGGCAGCTTGTAGCGATGATTCCGGGCTTGCTTTGGAACAAAATCAAATACGGAAGATACTGCGATATTTTTTTGACGCACGCATCTCCAAGGCACATACATGACAAAGAAGATCAGTGCCACAAAGGATTTGACTGTTTTAACTGGTTTATTAAAAAATTTTCACCAGGGCTTATGATTCACGGTCATATACATTTGTACGACCTTCAGGCTACAAGATGCACTGTATCACAAAACACAACAGTCATAAATGCTTACAGTCACATAGTAGTAGAATTCGAGCCGAACCTAAAAAAAGGAGCAAATTTTGGAGCAGACGTTTCTATCCTCGCAGACAGATGAAGATTTTTCAAAAGCGCGCAACAAAGCCTTCTTCAACGAAATACAGCATCTTTTAAATCCAGAGGAAGCAAAGCTTATTTCATTTACCGACATAAAAAAAATGCTCAAGCCAAGCAACGAAGTTTACAAAGGAATGCAAGTTGTTCCAATCAAACTGATTGTAGGCAGCGAAGGACGTTATAAAGATTTTGATAATCATTTCTTGCCAAAAAACAATTTTTTAAAATCACGCTGGGAACACGTTGATATGGCGCATTACCAGGACATCACGCTTCCGCCGGTAAGCCTTTATGAACTTGGAGGACTTTATTTTGTAAGAGACGGAAATCACCGCGTTTCTGTTGCAAAAATGAAAGGCATAGAAAACATCGATGCTGAAGTCGTAAGCCTTCAAAGTGAAATCAAGCTTAAGCCCGGAAGCACAAAAGAACAAATGGAAAAGCAAGTAATAGAATACGAAAAACGAGTATTTTATGCGGAAACCTGTTTTGGCGACATAACTGACTATTGGTGTCTGAATTTCAGCACGCCCGGCCAGTACGACCTTATTTACAACCACATTCTCTGCCACAAATACTACATAAATTCCGGAAAAAAAGAAGAAGTTTCTATGGAGGAAGCGATTCTTTCTTGGTTCAACAACGTCTATCTTCCTGTAATCAGGGCAATCGAAAGCCGCAAAATTTTAAAAAGTTTCAAAGGCAGAACTTTGTCCGACCTTTACGTTTTTCTTATAAAATACTGGGACGAATTGAAGCAGCGGTTTGGAAACGACTTTCCACTTGAAGACGCCGCAGAAGACTTTTCAAAAAAATACAAAAAACTCTCTATTTACCGGCGTATTAAAAATTTTCTCGCAAGGTCAAAGATGAAAAAAGATTTAAAAAACAACTGATAATAAAAATTTTTTACTGATTTTTGACTGTTAATTTTACAGTTTTGTGCCGATAATATTTAATGAAAAACTTGACGGTACAATATTTCAATGCTAGAATAATAAAAATATTTTGCGGTTTATTTTTATAATCGGCAAAAAATTTAAAATTATTTAGTTAAAATTGAAAATTGTACAAGGAGCAGACACCTTGATTTTAGATGACAAATTTGCATACATTCCTCTTTTCGCGGTTTCTGTGATTTGCGCATTTTTATTCGTGCTATTTCTTTTAATCCGCAAGAAAAAAACTGCCAGAGTAAGTTTTATAGCTCTTCTTTCAGACTTGATTCTTGGAGCAGGAAGCCTTATCGCGGCAATAAAAGAAATAACTGGCGAAGGAGATCCTTTTGCATATTTTGCAGTCGCAGCTTCAATCGCAGCATTAATTCTGATTCCATACTGCATAATTTTGTATACTTTTGAGCCAAAGAAAATTGAAAAACTCGTTCCGCATTATGTGAACGTGGCAGAAGAAAAATCTTATGCGGAGGCGCTTCAGCAGACTTCATCTCAGCAGCAAAAGTCAATTCAGCCTGGTGAAAATGAATCGAGAGCACTTGAAATCAGTTATTCATTTGCCGCAAAAGCATCAGAAGCATTTTCAGAGAAAAACGGAATGAACGCGCTTCTTGACTATGTAAATAAAACTATAAGAGAAGAAATAAACGCAGATGGCGGCGCGATCCTCATGGTTGACGACTTTGAAGATGTGATTACAGTCCGTTCTTTTGACGGGGATTTTCCTCCTCCATACAAGCTTCCAAGCGATATGCCACACAAGCCTATCCGCATTGCCACAAATTTCAAATTCGCATCATTTCCGCTTAGAGAAAACATATTTGGCGAAATTGCAACAGCAGGCAAACCAGAACTTATTACAAAGCCTGAAAACGACGCAAGAATTTATCAGAACGGACCTGAAGAATTCCTTGAATGCGGAAGTTATATAATGGTTCCTATAAAAATTCAGGATTCAGTAATTGGCGTTGCGGCATTTGCAAGAACAAAGAAAAATTCTGTCTTTACTGAAGAAAATTTAAAGACTGCATCAATGATTACAGATTTTGCGGCAACTTCTATAAAAAGCGTTGTTTCAGTAAAGGATATTATAGAGCATAACGACCTTATGAAAGAAGCCGAGATAGCTTCAAAAATTCAAGAAATGCTTCATCCTGCAAAACTCCCTGCTCTCCCTGGAATTCAGCTTGGAACAATATGGAATCCAGAAGAAGGAGTTTGCGGAGACTATTATGATGTAATTGTTTCCAGAAGAGACCGTGTTTCATTTGTAATGAGCGATGTTGCAGGAAAAGGAATCAACAGCGTAATTGTAATGTCAATGCTTCGGGCGATGATTCGACTTGTTGTAAAT
Organism: Treponema sp. UBA753; assembly: GCF_002297325.1. Taxonomy (NCBI): domain Bacteria; kingdom Pseudomonadati; phylum Spirochaetota; class Spirochaetia; order Treponematales; family Treponemataceae; genus Treponema; species Treponema sp. UBA753. The sequence goes on from NZ_DBKJ01000032.1 coordinate 7,061, forward strand.
ACAAAGAAAACAGCAGGAACTATTCTTGAATGGGTAAACCATGGAATCGCAGCGGAAAGTTTCAGTACAGATCACTTTGCATCTTGCGCACTTATAAACTATGATCCAGTTAAAAAGGTCGCTGAAATTGCAACAGGCGGAACAACTCCTGTTTTCTACTATAATAAGGAAAAAAATGAGATAAAACAGATTTCAACACCAAGCGAGCCAATTGGAGTTGACAAAGAATCTCAGTATAAAGATATCTTGCAAGATATTAAAACTGGTGATATTCTTATTACATATACAGACGGACTTGTTGAAGCTTTAAATGAGCAAGGAATTCAATATCCTAAGGAATCTTTGCTAAAAATAGTTTCTTCAAATGCAAATTCAACTGGAAAAGACATTGCAAATCTTGTAAAGTCTGATATTAAGAAGTTTATAGGCAACAGTAGTCTTCATGATGACCAGTCGTTGCTAGTAATAAAATTTTAAGTAAATTTGAGCAGTAAGGAGACATCTTATGGAACTTAAAATAAGGAAGAATGGAGAAGTCTACATCATTGATGTAAATGGTGAAATGGACTTGTACAATTCTTACAAACTCAAGGAACTTGTAATGAAGATGCTTGAGAAAAATGTAAAATCGTTTGTAATCAATCTTGAGCAGGTTGATTATATCGACTCGTCTGGAATTGGAGCTCTCATTTACATCTGTTCTACAATCAAAAAGATGAACTTGAAGCTCTATATTTCAAATGTTCACGGCTCTGTAAAAAAAGTTATTGAACTCACCAAGTTGATGGGCTACTTCCCTATTGCAAATAGTGTTGAAGAAGCGTTGCTTATGATTAACGAATAAGAGGTACTTTAATGGAAGAATTCAAAGAGCTTCGTTCAGATGGCAATGACCCATTATTTGACAAAACAAATATGCTTTACAAAGCATTTCCCTCAAATTTTAGACAGATACGCTACTTTACACTTTTGATTGTACAGTCAGCTCCTCTTGAAATCAAAGAAATAAACCTTCTTGAGCAGCAGATAAGTGAAGTTATAAAAAATGCAGTAAAACATGGAAATAACTGCGATTTAAATAAGCAGGTACACGTTTGGTATTCTTTTAGCCCATCGCATGCTCACATAATCGTTGAAGATGAAGGCGAAGGATTTAAGGACTTGGAAAAATGGAATGAATTCAACAAAAAACGTTTGGATTGTCTTCATAATTCAAATTTTGAAGAGCTTTCAAACTATGTTTCATTCCGTACAAAAAAATCTGATGAACAGGACGGCGGAAATGCTCTTTTCGCAGCCTTGGAATACTGGAACGGCGGATTCGTATACAATGACAAACGTAATGGCGTTGCAATGCTTAAGAGATTTCAGCAGAAACGTCATGGTGTTGCTGTAGACGGAGAATAATTTTTTGATTATATTTAAAGAGGTTGAAATTTTCAGCCTCTTTATAAAACCGGGGATGTACCGGTTTCGACAAGCAAGAGAAATCTTGTGTTGCAGGTAGGTGTGAAGGTGCCTCAAACTGACAAAAAAATAACTGCAAAACGTAGAGAAGACGAACAGTCTGAAAACGAACAGTTTGCACTTGCTGCTTAAGCAGTGCCGGAACTTTTAGTATGCTGTTCCTAATGCTGAAATGTTCTGTTGCTGACAGGGACTTGTTGAGCTAATTTCTTGAGGTTAGTTCAAGACTTTTATCAAGATACGGAAGAGACGCCTTTGAAGCCGCTACCTTTTCCCGACAACCACCTCGCTTCAATAAACCTGTAGAGATGCTTGGTTTGCTTGCATGGACGCGGGTTCAACTCCCGCCATCTCCAAAGCACTTGGAAACTTTTTAGTTTCGGGTGCTTTTTTTATTTTCTTACTCTTTTTGCAGATGTAGAAAAACCTTCTTCCGGCGCATCAAAAGCAATCTCAACTCTTTCAATAATATCAAGCTTTAAAAAGTCAAGGTCTTTTGAAAAATCTATAAAAAGCTGGTAAGGATGAATTTTTAGAACATCAACAAGATTTGCTAAATTTTGACGTGAGGGCCACATTTCTCCAGTTTCATAATTTGAAATTGTCGCAGGGGAAACATCTATAAGCTCAGCAAGTTTTTCCTGTGAATAATTGCATTTTTGCCTGAAAAACTTTAAATTTTTTGCAAACGTAGCAGCTATATTTCTTTCAGTTTTTTTCATAAGCTCTTTTTGCAGCAGCCTCTGCTTTTAATTTAGTATCATAAACAGCCACAAGTGAACCGTCTATCCAGCCCTGCTCTACTTTGTACCAGACTAAATAATCTTTGCTGGATTTTTTTTCTTCCGCATTAATAACTTGAACTTTTTGTTTTCCGCAGATTAGAAAAATATCTCCGCTCCTTGCATGAAAGCAAATTTCACTTGAAAAATCAGCGGAAACTCTAAAAGCCGCATAAGGAACAGTTACAACAAGCCATTCATGATCAGGGGCAATAAAAGATTCATCTTGAAAATTGAGGTCGATTTTTTTTTGAATGCAGCTAGAAAAAATTACAGTAAAAAAAACAACAAGAACTGCAAAAAACTTTTTCACTTTTTCAGTTCCTCAAGAATGTAAGATTTTACTTTTGGGTAAAGAAGCATGTCGCTATCTACAAAATTCAAATTTGCAACATCTTCAACCTGAATCCAGTTGTATTCTGTATGTTCCGTTAAACTGTATTTTTTTTCAATTCCATCATGAGGAACAAAAATTCTATATGCATGCAAAAGAACATTTTCTGCATTATGAATAAAAGAGGCTTCTGCAATTTTTTCTCCAACAGCTACAGCAATTCCAAACTCTTCTTTTATTTCCCGAACAACGGCTTCTTGGTCAGTTTCACCCACCTCAACTTTTCCGCCTGGAAATTCCCAGCGTCCGCCCATTTGACCTGTAGGATTTCTATGGGCCACAAGAATTTTCCCGTTTAATAAAGCTATACATGCTATGGAAACTTTTGACATAAAAACCTCTACAAAAGCATGACTTGAGGAAAGACGAAATGCAAAATGCCAGCCGTTATGCAGACAATTCCAATATATTTTCTTGACTCAATAAAAACTTTATAAACCGCAGGAGGAACGGAATCACTTTCTGAACTGCTGAAAATATAATATTCCAAAAGAATTGAAGCTCCAGAAAGAAAACCTGCGACAACAGGAAACAAATCTCCAATCACAGGAATATCATTTCGAAAAACAGAAAGAATTTTCATAACTGCTACAAAAACGCACAAGACACCAACAACAAGCCTGAATCCAGAACTGTCAAAATTCAGTCCGCCGAAAGAAATTTTTTGACTAGATTCAGAATCATCATCAGAAGACTTTAAGTCAACAAGATTTTTTCCATAAATCAAAATTAGTCCGGCAAGGATATTTAGCAAAACGGAAAGAAAATAAAACTGAGCCATAATTATTCCTCTATAAAAGAATAAATGAAAATTTGAAAATTGTAAATGGTAAATTTATCTATTTGAAATCCTGCATTCCAAAACAGTAGACTCATTTTCATAGATTAAATGGCATTTTACAGAAACCAAATCATAATCACTGAAAACTGCGTAAATCGGCTTTGGGGATTTTGGAACAAAATTGAAAACTGTTTCAAATTTATCAGCAACAGAGTCTTCCTCATTAAAGCATTCAAATAGAACATTTAATGAAATGGAATCAGTATTTTCTAGTTTTTCAAAGTTGGAAAATTCAACAGAAGCATAAACTTTTTCATCAAATGAAAATGCAGAAAGTTTCGCTGTCATTCCTGCAATTGAATTTTTGTCTGTTCCGCCATTTATAATTCCAAGAACAAAGAATAAAACAATGCACATCACCATTGTAAAAAATGCGATTTTATTTCCCTTTGTTGAAAAAAGAACTTTTATAAGCCCTTTTTTTGGAGCGTTTTTTCCAGTTGCAAGATCGCGATAAATTGCTTGCTCATGCTGGCGAAACGAGCCTCTTTTGTAATGAAAAACTAAATCGTTCTCATCGTAGCGAATTTCAGGCTGGCTTTCATCATCAAAAATTTCCATTTATAGTTCCAAAATTAATTTTTTATAACAGCCTGAATCAAAGAATCGATTCGCCACCAGCACACAGAAGCTTTTTCATTTTTTACAATCAACGCTGAAATTATTCCTTCGCGGCTCAAATTGAAAGAATAATAAAGGCAGGATTCCCTATCAAGTGAAATTTTTCGCTTTAGAATTCTCTGTCCGTTTGACTGAACCATTTGCAAGCTAAAACCGTTGTCTGTGCTTACAATAAAATAAAACCAGCCGCTATCAGTAATTCCCAAGAAATCATAAGGAATTTCAAAAGTTTCCTTAGAGAATCCTTCAGAAATAGGCTCATCATAAGGCGGAACAGTTATAGGAAAATCATAAGAATTATTTTCAACATCAAAAGGATGAATCAGCGTAGTTATATATTCCACTCCAGACTGAACGCGGCTTGACTCATCGATATAGCTTGAAAAATAATCAACTTTTAAATACAACTTGCGTTCTTTGTAATCTGGAACAATATTTTCAAGAGAAAAAAAAGTTTCAGTTTTTTCCTCTGCAAAAGGATTCGGAACATTTTCTTTTTCAATTGGAATTGTGTACATTAAAAATCCATCCATAGAAAACCAATAAACAACTGCGCCGGATGAAGTTGTGCATAAAACAACAAGCTCATTTTTGTCTGTCGTAAAAATATTTTTTATATACGGAAAAGGAGTTCCTCCAGGACCTTGCTGACCTATATAGTTCATGTATTTTTTTGAATCGTCAAACCTTACAATAATTTGGCTCAAAACTTGATTTGTCTTTGAATCTGTTTCCTGACGATTTAATGGAAGCTTGTCAACCACATAAAGATATTTTCTTGAATCAACAGCAATTTTTGAAACTTCATTAAATGAATACGGAACAGCAGCGCGCGTAGAATTAATATCACTTGTATTTTCAGAAAATGAAGGACGTGGATTTTCCTGCGGATTGTAATACAAGGCAAGCAAATCTCCGTAACTGTTCATTTCCATTATTTTTTTTGACTCGCCGTTCAAAATATAAAAAAATCCATCCTGCATAGAAATTGAAGTGTTGATATTTCCAGCCGATGACATATTAAAAACATTAAGCTCATCTTCAAAAGTTCCATAGTTCAATTCAAAAAGATTTTCTTTTTCAACAGAAGAAACTATCTTTCCCTTTCTGCATCCACAAAAAACAGAAATAAAAACAAATGCAACCAGAAGGTTCTTAAAAAATTTCATAGTACAAAAAGAATAAAAGATTTAGCAAATTTCATCAAGAAGCAACGCAATTAAACATGGCGGCGGATTCCATCAAATTTTACTTCCCACAAAAAAAGTCCTGTTGGCGGCGCTGTAATTCCAGCTTTAGTTCTGTCGCAGCATTCAAGGATTTTTTTAAATTCGTCCGGGCTGCATTTTTTCTGAGCAAGTTGAATAAGAGTACCTGTAATGGATCTTACCATCTTCCAAAGAAAAGCATTTGCTTCAATTTGAAAAACAAG
>NZ_DBKJ01000003.1:0-11663 GCF_002297325.1 Treponema sp. UBA753
AAAAAAACCGAACTCGGCTCTTAGAAAAGTTGCCCGTGTTCGCTTGTCTAATGGTATTGAAGTAACTGCATATATTCCTGGAATTGGACACAATCTTCAGGAACACTCAGTAGTTTTAATCCGCGGTGGTCGTGTAAAGGACCTTCCTGGTGTTCGCTATCATATTATCCGTGGTACAAAGGATACACTTGGTGTAGAAGATCGCAAACGTGGTCGCTCTAAGTACGGTGCAAAAAGGCCTAAGGCTTAAGGACGGAGGAATAAGATGGGAAGACATAAGAAGTCTGTTGACCGTCCATGTATGCCGGACGTTAAATATAATAGCAAAGTTGTTTCAAAATTTGTTACACGCATGATGCTTGATGGTAAAAAATCTATTTGCACAAATGTACTTTATGATGCAATGGATAAACTAAAGGCAAAAACTGAAAAAGATCCTCTTGAAGTTCTTCTTAAGGCTCTTGAAAATGTAAAGCCTGTTGTGGAAGTAAAGTCTCGTCGCGTTGGTGGTGCTACTTATCAGGTTCCAGTAGAAATTCGCGATTCTCGTCGCGAAGCTCTTGCAATGCGCTGGATTATCGAAGCTGCAAGAAACAGAAGCGGTCATGGAATGGCAGATACACTTTCTGCAGAATTGCTTGACGCTTTTAACAATACAGGATCTGCTTTCAAAAAGAAGGAAGATACACACAGAATGGCAGAAGCAAATAAAGCTTTTGCTCATTTTAGATGGTAGTTCTTTCTATATAAAACAGTTTTTTGTGAAAAGGCTTTGGTTCTTTTAGAATCAAGGCCTTTTTTTACAGTTGAAAAAAAACTTGGCTTTCAGCCTAATAAAAAAATCAAACTCTCTGTCAACAACTTTTTAATTTTTCGCTGAAAAAATTTCAAAAATTCTTCTTTTTTTTGAAGTTTCTTGTGAGATTTGTTGTTTTTGAGGAAATTTATCGAGAAAAAATTCTGAAAATGCTGATATTTCTGTAGAAAAATAGTGATTCTATTTGCTTGAGTACAACACTTTTAGCCTTCGTTCTCAGAAGGCTTTTTTTGAGGCATTTTAGTTTTTTTATTTTTGATTCTTATCCTACTTTTCTGAGTTTTCTCGGTTTTATCTGCGACAGAACGACGTCATCTATGTCCATATATACCTCACGGAATTTCGGCTTCGCATTCTTGAGAAACACCCTGTCAATCAGAACCTTCATAACTTCAGGCATGTCTCCGGAGGTATCGCTTTCAACCAGTTTCACTGAATATCTTTTATCCGTCTTCGGGTCTGTAATCCACAGTCCCTCTCTTTCATTAAGGTGTATCAAGATTTTCCTGTCAGTGATTTCAGGACAGAAGAATCTGTATCCCTTGAGAAGGAAAATTCCGCTTTTATCTATATGTCCCGGAAAAGTAGCTTTCATGACTGATGTTATCTGTTTCATGTCAGCCTTTACGAAGCAGGATTCCTTATTTTTTGGCTCTTTGAAGAACCTTGCTTTGTATATTTTTGGAAATTCATCACGCAAAAACTCGTTTGCCTGCTCGACCGTGCTAATCCCTTTCAGGCGGAATAAGTTCGGAAGCCTGTGCTGGATTGTCTGCCAGAACCTTTCAATTCTTCCTTTTGCCTGCGGCGAATGTGCCGGAAACATATCAACCCCGAATGACTCCATCATCACTCCGAACTGCGTGAGATGCTTTTCATTGTCATCGGTCTTTCTGTTCACGAAAAATACGGATGCCTTGTCAGGATAAACCTGCATGGGGATGCCGTATGCAAGACTCATGTTCACGAAGGCTTCCATGTATCCGAGAAGACACTCATTCTTTGTCATATAAAGTCCGACAGGACATCCTGTTGCGTCGTCAACGAATCCCTGTATGCAGTATTTCTTTCCGTCCTTGAACCAGTCGTATGGAGTTCCGTCTGCCTGCACAAGCTCTCCGAAATGCTCTTTTCTTTCTCTGAACAGATGTGCTCTCCTCTCTTTTTTGACCTTGTGCTTTATGCAGGTGTAATATCCCTGTGAGTTCAGAATGGATTTCACATGGCTTATACTCGCCTTGATATTGAACTGTTCCGAAAGAATTTCTGTAAAATACGTGTATGTTATATCCTCAAACGGATTGTTTCCGTTTATTCTTGTATTGTTGAAAATCTGAATGATTTTCTCCTTCCTTCTTTCGTTTTCAGGATTGCACCTCTTTTTTCCTGTGTTTCCGTGAATGAATGCAGATTTGCCGCTTTCCCTATATTTTATTATGTCCTTCTGGATTGTCCTCATTGTCAGCCCCATCTTGAAAGCCGCCTCCCTTGTGGACAGCTTGCCTTCTGCACATAGTCTTGCTGTCCTTGCCCTTTGTCTTTGAGATTCATTAAGTTTCATTTTCATAACTTCCCAGTCCTAAAAATCATTGTTTTCTTAACTTACTCAAGTATATATGCAAAACTTTTAAGAACGAAATTTAAAATCTTTTGATATTATTCTTCACCTGAATCTGATATATGCGCTGCCTTGAGACATTGTGCCTTTCTGCGATTTTCGCAAGGGACATTCTTGTTGTCTTCAGTTCCACAAGAATCTCATTGAAATCCTTGGCTGTAAGAACCAGCAGCTTTGAGTTGTTTCTGTCTCTGATTTTCTTCAGCCCGTGCCTGTTGTAGATTTTGCGGACTATTGTATCTGTAAGGCTGAGCTTTAGGCGCATTTCCTTTATTGAGAGCGGATTTTTCTCATACTCATCAATCACTTTTTTTTCTGCTCTTTTCGTCATCACATGGCGGAAGTCAGGCTTGAGATTGAAGCGGCTCATAAGGACTGTTATTTGTTCAGGGGTTGTTTTCATGTCTTCTGCCGCTTCTTTTCTTGTGAACTGGCTGTCGATATAGAACTGCAGTTTTTTTCTTAAATTTTCCTTGTCTTCATTTTTCATAGATGTTCCCATGTCTAATAATAAAATTTGTCTTTAATTCAGCGCCAGTTGGCGCTAAAAGAACAGGTTGTTGCTCTGATTTTTTTTCGCAATAAAAAAATCATACAGTTTTTCTCTGCTGATAAGCTTTATCTGGGGATTTTCCTTGAGAAGTTTTTTAGTATCCTCTCCGGTCTTTCCTGTATGGATGAAATATCCGCACGCCTTGTGATGCCTGCAGGTTTTTATGAACTGCTGGACGTGCTCTTTTTTTATGTAGTCCGAGTATCTTTTTGCCTGCACAAGATATTTCTGTCCGTTCTTCCGTACCTGTCCGTCAATGCCGCCGTCGTGGGTATAACACCTGTTTCTTTTTATTCTGAACCTGTTTTTCTTGAAAGCCAGAAGAATCAGCTCCTCGAAGACGAACGGATCTATTTTCCTCAGATAGGAAATAAGCCAGCCGGGCCTGCTGTTCTCAATTTTGTTGATATTCCTATAAACCTTTTTTGCAGCCCTGATTGTGCCTATATGCCTTGCCTTTATAAAAGCTGCCGCAGTGTTTATGAGAATGAAAAATATTAGGAATACAATCCAGAAAATTTTACTTCCTGCTGTCATTGTTTTTGTTACACTCCTTGATTTTATTCACGTGTTTTTTTCCGGTCTCATCGCATCCGTAAGCCAGCGGATTTTCCTGACTGTCTGATTTTCTTGAAATCCTTTCGCCCTGTGCAATGAGAAATCCTCCTGCAGCAAGAATCATCATTGCTGCCGTAAGGATTATTTCCATAACTACACCGATTATCTGCATTTTGCTATCTCCCATAAAAAGTCAAGAGTAAAACTTCAGTTTTAGAATTGACTTTTCAAGTTGTTTCGCAACAAAGTGAGAAACAACAGTTGATTTAGGGTTTATCAAAGCCCTAAAAACGGCTAAGTCAAGGTCTTGAGCGTAAGCGTACCTTGACCAGACGTATTGCAAAGTTTGCGACGCAAACTTTTTAAGATAAAAACAGACGCTATTTTCGGCTGTTCTTATCATGTCACCTTTTAGCGCCATCTGGCGCTTTTTTCTTTGACGAGTTTACAAAGTCGAGCTCAAGCTTTAACGTTTCCCTGTTCAGGACAAGCCTCGCCTTGTATTTTTTTCCGGCTTTGCTTTGCAGTGTCTTTGCCCCTGTCGGTTTTCCCTCAAGAAGCAGTTTTCCGTCATCTGTATTCAAGGATGCTCCGAACGAGTGCTTGTAGATTATGAACGGACACTTTGGCTCCTTGTTTATGTTGGTGCAGAAAAATGACTTGCCGCCTTCAATAACCTTGCTGCGGCAGACAGGACAGATTCCGACGCCCGGCTTTTCATATTCCTCAATTTCAGGATGAGTTCTTACACATTCCTTTATGAAGGATATGATTTTTTTCTCGAACATCTCAGGCGACTCGTCCAGTTCTTTTTCCCATTGGGTCGTCTGAGCAATGTTTGCAACCAAAGCCGTAAGCCTGTTCTTGAACAGTAGTTTCAGAAGAAAAAACGCCTTGTCGGTCGCATAATATTTCCTTTTGTCCTTGACAACATAGTTGTATTCAACAATTTTTTTCAGGATGTCTCCTCTTGTGGCGGAGGTTCCGAGCCCCACAAGCTTTTCGTCGCTGTCCTCAAGGTTCGGATTTTCCATGAATGACAGAAGCGAGGTTTCCGTGAATTCCTTTTTTGGCGCCGTCATTTTTTTCATGATTTCAGTGTTTTTGAGTATGCAGGTGTTCTCGTCGAAGTATTGAACGGATTCTGAGTCAGGGTTCTTTTCAGCGCCATTTGGCGCTAATTCCTTTTGAGCCTTTTTCCATCCTTCCGATACGGCAACTTTTATGACAGCCCTGTAGGAAAACTCTCCGTTGCATATTGTCAGCGTCTTCTCGTCAAAGACATATTCATCCATGCAGCACAGAAAGAAACGCCTCAGCACGATTTCATAAATATTCTTTTCGTTCTGATTTGCGGACTGAGGAATCTTGTCCAAGGGGATAAGGGCATGGTGCGAGTCAAGCTTCTTTGAGTTGAAGATATGCCTGTTCTCTGCGCTGATGAGGTCAGGATTGCAGTATTTTGACTGCGGAAAGGAGTCTTTCAGAAGCTCGAATTTTTCCTTGAACAGCGGAATGTCGTCATCGCCCATAACTGATGAAGGTGTTCTCGGATATGACAGGCACTTGTGCTTCTCATACAGGGACTGGGCAATTTCCAGCGTCCTGCTTGACGAGTAGTCGTATTCAGCGGAGGCGATTTTCTGCAGCTCGGTTATGGAAAGCAGTTTCGGCGGATTCAAGGATTTTCTTTTTACATCGCTTTTCACGCTGACGGTCTTGTTTGTCTCGCTGAATATGTGAGCCTGATTGATGTAGCGGTTCACTTGCGGAAAGAAGAATTTTCTGTTCTCCGGATTTAGAAGAAGAGCTTCCGCCTTGTTTCCGTTGTTGTCTTTAAGATGCGCCACGCACTGATAGTACGGTTCGGACACAAAGTTTTTTATTTCCCTGTTTCTCTGTGCAATGGCTGCGATGACAGCGGTCTGCACTCTTCCGACAGGGAGAGTAATCTTGTGTCCTGCCAGAAGGGTCTCATAAGGAGTAAGATTCATTCCCACAAGCCAGTCCGCATGCTGCCGGGCAAATCCTTTTTTTGCAAGCTCATTGTATTCAGACCAGGGCTTCATCTGCGAAAGCCCTTTTTTTATGACATCAGGAGTCAGAGCCTCAGAAACCCAGAAGCGAAGGCAGTTTGAGATGTCGGTAAGACCTGCCTGCTCAAACGCAATCCGGGCGATGACCTCGCCCTCCCTGTCAGCGTCGGTTGCGATTATGATTCTGCCATTACGGTGCTTGTGAAGAAGTGCTGTTACTTTTCGGGTCTGTTTTTCCGAGTCCTCATTTTTCTTGTATAGATATTTTTCAGGGATTATCGGAAGCTGCTCGAAAGTCCAGCTTCTGTATGATTCGTCATACTCTTCCGGCTTTGCAAGCTCATAAAGATGTCCGACACAGTTCGTTATTTCAGTCTGGCCGTCTGTGTAATATCCGAGTGATTTGTTGTAGGGGATGGAAAGAGCCTTGCTGAAAGACTCTGCGACCGAAGGTTTTTCGGTGATGATTAACAAAAATTTTCCTTATCGTGTGGCAGTTATTTTATACAGCAAACAAATTTTGCTGTCAACAGAGTTATTGCCGCTGGTTCAATTCAGCTGTTAGCTGCTCATTCTAATTAGCGCCATCTGGCGCTAATTGCAGGAACGTTAGCTATTCTTTCGGATTATCAGAGAAAATTCTTTTTAGCGCCATTTGGCGCTAATTAAGGACTTGTTATCTGAAATTCCGCAACGAAGCGGACAGCACTTGAACAAAACAGATAGAACTATGTAATATGTCCGGTAGGCAAGATAAAGAAAGTGGTACATTGACGGCGTAACTTCTTGCATTATATGGAAAAAGAGTGGTACATCGGCACTTTTTCAGGTACCACTTTAGTACCACTGAGGTACCACTTTGGTACATCGTTTTTTTTGATTGTTTTGTTCAGTTTTTTCAAATTGACTTGTTTTTGAAATGGGATTACTATTGGAATATGACAGAAAAGAAGAGCGGCCGTGGAGGCAGAAGGGAGGGGGCAGGCAGAAAAAAGATACCCGAATCTGAAAGAAAGAAATTCAGGACGGTATCTATTTCCGGGACAGAGAATGAAATTGCTGTCCTGAAAAAACAGGCTGCGGAAAACGGAAAATCGCTGAGCGGCTATATTCTTGATGAACTTGTTGATGAGTCTGTAAGGGGAAAGTGATGATGCTGTTCCGCTTGTCTGAACGGATTTTGGCAGAATATAAATTAGCGCCATTTGGCGCTAATTAGCGGAACTTGAGCGCAAGCGTATTTTGACCAGACATATTCCAAACGGAAAATGAATGTTGAAAAAAAAGAATTCAAAGAATAATTTTTTTTACAGTTGATAAGTAAAACAAAATAGTAATTAGCGCCATTTGGCGCTAATTTGCAGAAGGAGATAAAAATGAAAGAAACAGAGAACAGCGGCAGCGGAATTTTCTTTGACTTTTTGAAAGTGATGGCAACTGAAAAAGGAAGGTGCAAAGAAAGAAAGGAACGTGGCAGATATATGCGAAATTATTACACGGCTGTCAGGAATTTCTTCAATGCAATCTATATCGGTATCGGGATTGAGAATATGTGTGGCAAAGGCAAAGTTGAGAGCCTGAAAGATATTGTAGAAAAATGCCATGAGATAGAGCGTACACAGAAGTCCTTTTGCAGCTTTAAGAAGTCTCTGGAAAAAGGAACGGATATTATCGACATGATACAGGAAGTTTTCACTGAGATTGCGGCAAGAGATAATTTGATTCAGGATTTGCAGGATTTGAAAAAATGCCGTGATATTTGTGTGCTTGCCGAGCAGGGAAAGTGCGAGGGGAAGCTAAGGCTTAGGAGAAGAAAAGGTAATCAAGGTGCTGACATTGGAGAAAATCTCTTTGATATTCAGACGGTAATGCTGTCTCTTCTGGGGCTTTTTGTTCTTGGTTATCTTGTTTTTATTGCGGTAAGCGCTGACCGTAACACAGTAAAAGAACGGGTCGGCGTGGAGTTTACCATTGATGATGTATATGCAACACCAGGCATTAATGAGAATTTTTCCAGATATGTCTGTCTGATTGCGCCGAACGGCAGGGAAGTTACAGTACGAGACAGAGAGTTGTACAGGAAACTGAGAAATCATGTCGGCCAGAAAGTGACTTTGGAAGTTGACAGAAGCTATGTTCTGTCAAAAGAAGGCGAGAAACTGAATCCGAATGAGAAACTTGTGCAGCCTTATGTTATACGGCATATAGAAGGCGAGATTCAGAAACCGGCAGAAAAGGCTTTGGATATTGAGAAATAGAAAATGACAAAAGAAGAGCGTAAGCGAAGAAAGGAGAATTCCTTTTACAATTCAGAGCTGGCACGGCTACAAAAGAATGTCGTCCGTGCTCAATATGAGGTTCTTTTCTACAAAAATGGCAAAGAGATTGCGGACAAGATGTTTTTTTTATAACGCATGGAGGCATCGCTACAAAGGACTTGCTCTTGGAGAACCAAAGGCGAAGTCCTATGAAAAAGCAAAAGCAAATCTGAAAAAGGCTGTAATGGAGATAAAGGAGCATAAGAAAAAACTTAAGCATTGATATTTCGGGCAGAACTACGCAGAAAATTTTACTATAGAAAACTTGAAGATAAGGTTTAATAGGAGTCAGAATAATGAAAAGCTATAAAATAGATATTTGTGAATACTACGGCAAGACTGTTGAGATAGAAGCTGAGACCGAAGAAGAAGCGTTTAAAAAACTTATAAAGGAATATATGACCGGAAAAATTGATATAGGTGAAGACGATTATAAAGGTACAGAATTTTATCCCCCAGAGTGTTTTTCAAATCCAGTCAGCGAGCTTATACAGACACTTGTCAGCATATTGCAGCTGAACGGCGTTTTTGTGCGGAATCTTTTCCGGGGAAATGTGCTGCGAAATTCGATGAATCAAAAAACGCTTTATACAAAAGATGAAAACACTTTTCTCCTTTTTGTGGAGGACTGGATGCACAATATTCCTGACCTTGTAAGCAATTTATTGCAGCACGATAACGACATGCGGATTAGGATAGATACATTTCTTCTGTCACTTGTAACCGGCGGCCTGAAAGAATTCAATTCCATTGTGCAGGATAAAGAAACAAGAATTTCCTATGGAATAAGAGACACGGACAATATACAAAACTGGCTCAGTTTCGGACTGAAAAACATTGTTCCGTATTCTGAAAAAGCTGTCGGACTTATGGAAAGCATTGTGCTGGTGAATTGATTTAGGAATGAGAATGGAGATAAATATATGTACAATAGAATTTTAGAGTGCCTGAGTGAAATGAAAATAAGAGACAGTGATTTTTCAAAGTCCATAGGCATAAGTAATTCCGCCTTTGCACAATGGAGAAAAAGGGGGACAATACCTGCTCCGCTGATGCTGCAAAAAATCTCAGATTATCTGAAAGTGTCTGTTCACTGGCTGCTGTTTGGAGCTCTTGAAAATAATCTGGATTTGAAATGTCTTTCTGATTTTGACTTGACACCATGCTCCATAGTCTCAAGAATTGAAAACGCACTTGAACTGAAAACGCAGAATTTTAGCAAAAATTATGATACGGAGTTCTTTGAGACGATAAGCGACATTGTAAGCATACAGGAGCTTTGCAATTGGAGAAAACAGAGACTGAATCTTGACTATATAAAGCTTTTGAAAATTTCAAGAAGAGTATCTGTTTCTTACGAATGGCTTTTGACAGGAAATAAGCTGAGCGTTGGGCAGAGCTGCGAAAACCATTTTGATGATTTACAGGAAAAAGACAGAAAATTTGTGCTTGAAATGATTGAATCATTGTATTTTGCCGAACAATATCGGTCTCTGAAAATTGATAAATAAAAAAGGAGGAAATAACAATGTCTTATTATTATGATGATAGTGTGCTGAAAAAAATTATCTGTTTTTTTGTTTTTCTTATTTTATTTGCTTTGCTTCTATTTGTATACGGCCTTAATCTTGGCGAAAAGAAAAGCGAATCAAAGTCCATTGAGTGCACTGTGAACTATGTCAGTCTTGTAAAATACAGCAACAGTTCAACTTTGTGCAGATATGTCTATCTTTCAATGCCGAAAGGAAAAGAGATAGAAATTGAGGACAAGGCTCTCTATGATGTGGCAAAAAATCATATAGGCCAAAAAATAAAAATTGAAATAAATCAGATTTATTTTCTAAGAAATGATGGAAAAAAGCATATTGTTCGAAATCACCTTATCAGACCTGTAAAAGTTCTTGGGGTCGAGGGCGAAACTCAGGAGTATGAGGAGCGAATCCAATATGTAGAACGAAAAAGAGAAGTTCCAATTTATTATTTTCTCCCATGAATCCGCTGATTTTTAGGTGCTGCCCATGAAATCACATTCAATAAAAGACATTTTCTCTGACCGTCCGACAAAGGAGCGTTATGAGGAAGACCTCTACAAGGTAAGAAAAGTTCCGTACAAGAAGGACGACATGTGGCGGCTCTCGAAGTTGCTTGCGGCAAAACCGACACGTGTCGGTCGTGATGACGGCGGAAGGTTCTCAGGCAGCAGGCGAGGCGGAGCATTGCTCTCAAATTCTGCAAACCAGAAAGACCAGCGCGTGATGTTTAAGGTCTCGCACAGTTCCTCGATGCAGGCTCATGACAAGTATCTTTCAACCTATATGCCGCAGGAAAACAAGAATGAAGTCCTGGATAAGCCTAAGCTTTTCGGCACGGAAAATTCCGAGTACGAGGTCGCGAAAGTTCCCGAGCATTTCAAGTTCATAATCTCGCCTGAAAACCAGAACGTGAACCTGAAAGTCCTTGCCTCTGAGTTCATAAGGAGAACCGAGACCATGACAGGCTACAAGCTTTTGTGGCAGGGGGCGGTTCACACGGACACGGCGCACCGCCATGCGCACATCTGCATAAACGGCAGGGATAAAAACGGAAAGCGTGTCTATTTCCAGCCTGAGATGATTAGGCGGACTATGAGGGAAACTCTCTCGTACATCGCGACACAGATGGTCGGGGAGCGGACACAGCAAGAAATTCTTGCGGCGCAGAAAAATCTTGTTGTTGCAAGACGCTGGACTAAGCTTGACGAGGAGCTTGAGAAATATCCGGGCAAAATAAGTTCCCGTCTTCTAAGCCCTGATATGCAGAACCGTCTTGCTTTTCTTTCTGAAATGAATCTTGCCGTCAGAAAAGCCGGATTCTACGAGCTTAAAGATGACTGGAAGGAAGTCCTTGTCGCGACAGGGCGGTACAACACATTCTTTGACGAATTCCAGAAATCAGGCGGAAGACTTTCGCTCTATGCGGGCGGCGGAATCAGCGGAACTGTCGAGAATGTAATCTCGTTTGACAAGGACGAGAGCTGGAACGATGCGCTTGTCATAAGAAGCGGTGAATCCCTTGTCTATGTTCCTGTCTGGCAGCTGAAGAAAGATGACCTTCTGGGAAAGTCAGTCGAGATAAAGGACGGAATAAGAAGCCTCTCGCGCCAGATAACTGACTCAAGCATCCGTGTTGCAGGCGTGCCGAGAAACAGTAGAAATCCCGGAAAGCGTGAATAAAATTTCTTTTATTACAAAATATTTAAATATGTAACAAAATCAATATTGACTGTAGTCTTGAAAATTTGTAATCTGTAGCAAAAGTATCTGCCCGCCCTTTCTTGGAGATACTTTATGAGTACAAAACAATATCCTCCTGCCGGAAAAGTGCAGACACCGTTCTATCCGCAGCTTGAGCATTTCGACTGGATTACAGGACAGATTCGCCGGGAGAACCATATTCTTCGGATTGTGGCTGTCATCTCCTGCCTAGCGTTTTTTCTCTCAATCGGAATCAGCCTGTATGCGGTCGCCCAGCCTGACTCAATCCCTGTGATTGTGACGATGAATGATTTCGGGCAGGCATCCTATGTCGGCCCGGTCTCGCGGAAGAACTACCAGAATTTCAATGTCCCGGAAGTCGCCGTCCAGTATCAGGTGAAGGATTTTCTTAACCTCTATCACACGCTCTCAACTGACAAGACTGTGATGAAAAAATCTGTCAATAAAATCTACCACATTCTGACTTCCACAACAGCGTCAAAATATTCATCCCTTGTGAAAGAGGAGAA
>NZ_DBKJ01000026.1:0-129 GCF_002297325.1 Treponema sp. UBA753
ACCTTTCTATATTAATATTATAGTCTATTTTGTCCGTCTTGTCAACGACTTTTTGCGTTTTTGGTACCGCTACTCCGTTAATCCGCTTGGCAGCTTATGCTCGCCGCTTGCATCGATAGCAAGTACATC
>NZ_DBKJ01000026.1:234-3215 GCF_002297325.1 Treponema sp. UBA753
TTATAATCGTGTCGCGTTACACTATATCCATCGGGGAAAGTAAATCGCGCCAAGGTACGAGTGCCTTCGACGTCATACTTAGAGAAGATAATTGCCTTAGTAATAAATTCTTTTTTAGTCATTTGTTTTCCTCCTTTTTTATTTTACACTAATATTATAGCAGATGCGCGGCGCTTCGTCAAGCAGTTTTTGCGTTTAATTATCGTTTATTTCTTCAACGCGCATAATGCCCCATCCAATATCGTAAAGAGTAACGCCGCGCTCCTTATCTACCCAACAGCGCAATCGAGTGTAGCCTCCATTAGAAATTTCATTCTTCATCCATTCAAGGCAATCTCGAGCAGTATCGGCGCAAAATAATTCTTCATCTGTGTAATCGTTAACTACACGATAAGCAACATTTTTACCAGCAATAGGGGTCATTTTCTAATTCTTCCTCCTCCTGTGCAGCGTCTGCCACAAGCTTTTTAGCTTTTTCCAGCTGTGCTTCTCTACGTTTATTAAGTAGTTCTTCTGCTTCTTCTAAAGTGACAATTGCAAAACGGTCAGTGCCCAGATTAACGTCATCATAAGGATACTCATAAATAATGTCATAAGTATCAAAGCCATTATTATGAATCAGAACATCATAACCGGCTTTAATGAAACCTTTTGCAAGTCTGGTGACATTGTCAAATCCAACAACGGTAATAATGTCTTTTCCATTCATTAGCCCTTCCATGTGTCTTCTCCTTTTTCTTTTGCATTGATATTATAGCAGGTTTCAACGATTAAATGCGTTCTTTTTTGCCGACATCCGCGACCATAAGCGCGAAAATGAAGAGTGCAACATCATGCGAGGTGCGGCAAAGAAATGGGCTAACAACGTATTCTCCATCATAGTCATTGCAATCGCTGCTCTCACCTGCTCTGATATTAAAGGTATAATCGTAGCCGTTTTCATCAAAACCTTCAGTATAACCAGTACGGTCAATTGTACATTTGTCAATTTCTACCCAAGCATCTTCGGTTCCGGTATAGCGGACATACAGCTCATTTAATTCATTTTCAATTGCGTTTAAATAAGACGCGGATATCATCACAAGTTCCGGTTTAGTATTTTCTTTCATCTGTTATTACTTCTCCTTTGGCGCTCGTATCGGGAATTGCACCCGCTTCACCACTAGGACGAGCATAGCGCGGCGAAAAATTACGCCGCTTATAAATTGAGGCTTCGTTTGATAACTGGTTAAAGCCAAGGTGACCGTTCACCTAAGAATGTTCCAGATAAAGGGGTAGGCAGTTTTGCTCGCATACCACTTAACGGTGGTGGTTCGATTTCATGCCTGGGAATGTTAGATTTCGCCGCGGTAGTTTAACGACGTGCCGAGGTCAAGTTAGTCGCCGCTAGCTAATTAACTAGCATTTCAAAGTGAACTGCATAGGTATCTCCATTAGGCAACCTGCGGATATCACAACGGTAGCCATTAGATGCCAAAGTATCGACAATGTTAAGCATAAGCTTTTTGCCATGAACGATTAGCGGAATCGCGCTCTTGTAATTTTCTTTCATCTGTTGTTTTTTCCTTCTTTTATCTTACAAGAATATTATAGCAGGTTTCTTGCGTTTTGTCAACAGCTATTTTCGTTTTGCGGCGCAATTTTACGATAGGTCGCCGCTACCATTCAACACAAATGAAGTATTCAGAGTCATCGCCCTTAATAAATTCGCGGCGCAAGTCCGCATAAGATTCCACACTGCTAAGGAAGAGAATAAAAGCCGAAGCGGTTACAATTTCGCCGCCAGAAAAATGCAAATCATTATCACAGAGGAATTGACCTTTTTCTTCGTTCTCTTTCACTTGCATAGAAGCCATGGTAATGAGTTCTGCGATAGATTCTGAATTAAGTTTACATAATTCTCCATTGCGGTTTGAACCGACCCAGTCATATAGAAAGTCAAATTCGCTCCAGCCACTACCCTGTGCAAGAGTATAGCAATGGCGAGTTGCGGCTTCACGCCTAATAATTGAGAACTCCATAAGGTATGCCCTCCCTTTTCTTATCTTACAAGAATATTATAGCATGTCTTTTGCGCTTTGTCAATAGTTATTTTCGTTTAAGCGCAGGAATCTTCTGTAGTGATATTAATGTAATACTTACCGCCAAATGGCAAACAACTTCTAATACTGACTAGGCTAATGTAGAGCTCTTCTGCGAGCCACTGTACAGAATAGGAAGAACCATCTAAACAACTTATCATATCAATATCGCAAGCACCGTCAGTTACCAACTGAATGAATAGTTTATCAATAAGTCCATTGAGAGTAGCTTCGTCAAGTAGGATATCGCATCCGGAATTTTGAAGCTTAGTTAATGCGCGAAACTCATAGACAGAACCGCGTCCCTGAATGATAGTAGTTTCACGTCCTTCATCTGTGACACCGATAATATAATAGGATAATTGCTTTGCCATTTATTTTCTCCTTCTTTTATCTTACAATAATATTATAAGCGTTTTAGCCGGCTTTGTCAACAGAATTTTGCGTTAAAACGGAACTCTTACAGCTGCGGCGTCACCTCTTATAATTTATAAAGGATATAAAAATCATAGCAAAAATACCGCGTTTTGTCAAGCAAAAACTACGTTTTTAAACAACTTTTGTAGCTGCTTTTAAGTTGATTTCACTGCTGCTTTTCCAACTTATAAGAGGGAAATGGAAATGACATGGCGCATATATTTTGCTTAGGACGGCATCGCATTGCAGCTGCGCTTTAATAGTTTAACGTGCTAAAGTGCCAACTTATTTTTTACTTTAATGGACTAAAGTACAGCAGGCGCAGACTTTAGTGCAGTAACACATTAGCGCATTAAAGTAAGCAGGCGCATAGTTTAATGCATTAATAAATTAAAGTAAGCGTACATGAAAAAAGCCACGCTTTACGTGGCTAAAGAACTTAGGCGTCCTTTTTGGTGGGCTCTTCGGTGGGTTCTTCGGTGG
>NZ_DBKJ01000026.1:3304-3677 GCF_002297325.1 Treponema sp. UBA753
CTTCGGTGGGTTCTTCGGTGGGCTCTTCGGTACTATCACTAGGAATCATGTAAGTTTTGGTCTTCTTAACAACTACGACTTCAACAAGCTTTTCTTCCCCGTGTTCAATAATGCCGTCCGGATTCTTTTCAGTTTTCATGAGACGAGTGATGCTTCCGGTAGATTTCAGATTAAGACCAAGAGCCTTATTGATTTCGGCAAAGGTGAAAGCTTCACCCTTATGAGCATTAAGGAAGTCCATAATTTTTTTAGCATTGTCGTTCATCTTAACAGTTTTCTGATTTGCCATATTAAATTTACCTCTGGCGGTATCTAAGACCGCCCCTTTCCTTTTTATCTTCCCTTACCTTTCCTTATCGTCTCTAATATTATA
>NZ_DBKJ01000026.1:3806-22557 GCF_002297325.1 Treponema sp. UBA753
TAATATTATATCACGTCTCTTCCGCCTTGTCAAGACTTTTTTAATAGACATCTGTCTAATTACCAGTCGCATTCAATAAAATATTCTGGGGCTTCATCAAGTAAAAGTTCCATGTACATCTGTACATTTTTCATACGGCATGCAAAACTAAGCGGGTCATTAGCCTGGTCAAGCGGTGAAATATCATTCATAGCATGATATATAAGTTCTTCTTTATCATAATAAGTTTTAGCGTAAATAAAAGCCTGTTCAATTAGCTTAAGTACGTCCGCGTAGGAAAGCTTAATATCCTTACCATAGCGCTCTTCACCTACCCAGCTTGAAAGAAAGCGGAACGCCGTGCGTCCCCGTCCTTCAAAAAGAATTGCCTCTTCGCCGTTTTTGCGGCACCAAACACGATAGTCAAGCCCCATAATTTTGTCCCCCCTTGATTTTTACAAGAATATTATATCACGTCTCTTCTGATAAGTCAAGGACTTTTTGAGTTATTTTATTTGACGTTTGTCAAGTCCTATTTGTCCCTTCCCTTATCGTCTCTAATATTATAGCATAGACGTCGCGATAAGTCAAGGAAATTCTCGATATTTTTTATTAGACATTTGTCTATCGAAGAACTGTCCTTTTTTATCATCTCTAATATTTTATCACGTTTCCCCCGTTCAGTCAAGACAAAATTAAAAAATTTTTAAAGTTGTTACTTTAATACATAAAAGTGTAGCTGCTTTTGCGCCAACTTTAGTTAACTAAAGTAAAATGGAGGTCGTAGGAAATGTAGCTGCTGCCGCTTCCAACTTAAAAAGAGGAGTTGAAGTCGGTAAGGGAAACGCGCCTATCTATTTCAACTCAAAAAGAAAAGTTGAAGTTGGCACGATTTTGCTGCTGCTTATAAAATGGCTTTAGCAAACTAAAGTGCCGCGTTTGTCAGGTTTTTTCGGGGATAACATTTGCTGCTGCTGCTTATAAGTTGGCTTTAGCGGATTAAAGTGCCAACTTAGGGTTCACTTTAGCGGATTAAAGTGCAACAGGCGCATGCTTTAGCGGATTAAAGTGGTATAACCACCCTCAACTTGTAGAATAAAGTTGAAGTTGGAAACACCAGGCGCACGCTTTAATACATTAGTACATTAACGCACTAAAGTGAAGCAGGCGCATGCTTTAGCACTTTAACGTATAAAAGTAAAAGTACGGCACTTTAACTAGAAAAAGCGGATTATTAGTCCGCTTTAAAATAAATTCCTTTTATGTTAATAATATTATTATTCTTTAATTATACGTGTAACTTAGCAATTCCCCCGTAAAAGTTACAAATGTATTTTAAAATTGTTAATTCAATTTCACTATCATTAAGCGCCATGTGTGCCTCTTTAAAATCATAATCTCTTACAATATAACAATAAACGCTTTCCGCCGTAATTTTTGCTTTTCCATCTTTTCTTAGAAGTTTATTATGGTTAATCCTTTGATTTATATTTCCATAGTATTGTGCATATAAATTATATAAATGGTCGGTAGCGATTGTTTGTATCGTAAGTTCCATAATATCATGAAAGCTTTTTAGCACATAAGGAATTTCAAAGTAATTACAATTGAATTTTAATACTTTTTCGTCAAAACTAGAATTATAAGCAAAAATTCCTTTTATATTATATTTAAGATAATCATGTTTTAAAATTGAATATGCTTCAATAAAAGAGATTTTTTCTAAAGGTTGTTTAGAATCTAATAAATAATCTTCATAAATAGCCCTTTTATTTTCATAATAAGCGGTATCCATGAGCGGTTTATTATCGTAAATTTCTTTAATAAGAAAGTCTCTTTTCTTTAGTATTTTAAAACCACTTGAAACGTCAACAATAACATAGCCTAAATTATAACAATATAATTTATTAAGTGAAATGGTTTCAGTATCTAAAACTATAATATTCATTATTACCTCTTTATAATTTGTGGGGCTATAAAAGCCCCACTTATTTTATTTATTTATTATTTTTAATGTTATCGTCTACAAGCATGTACGTTTTAACTTTACGTGTAACTAGGACTTGTACTTCTTTTTCAGTGCCGTGTTCGATAATACCGGTTGGATTTTTTTCACTCTTAAGAAGCCTAGTAATAGAGCCGCTACTCTTAAACTCAATGTTTAAGGCTTTTCCTATTTCTTGCAAAGTGAAAGCTTTTCCCTTATTTTCAGTAAGGAAGTTTAAGACTTTTTCGGCGGTCGGATTTAATTTTTTTTCATTTTTCATTGTGATTCTACCCCTTTATAATTATTGTTTCGTATCGTCTTATATTTCTTAATTTATTATGGTGGTATCATACTTTCCCCCTTTTAAATGAATACTTCTTTAAGCTGAAATTCAATATCGCTAGAAGTACGCTTAAGGCACAACTCTTTATAAGTATCATAAGCCCTATATTTACTTTCAGTCTTTAACATAATGTGAAAATTTTTTGAAAGTGTCTTGTTTCTACCTAAAATGTAATAATATTTCATAATTTAAAGCCCCCTTTATTCAAGTGCTAGGTGTGGCTATCCACCTAGCACGTTTGTGTTCATCACACTATTAATATTTTTTGTTCGACTCAATCGCAATCAACTCACCCTTAAGACGTTCAATATTAAAGAAACATTGATTGAAATAGTTTTCCGTTTTGGCGTGTCTCATTCTCATTTTCCATAGTTGAATTTCATCTAGTAGTTGCATTTGTTCCTTGTTATACATTTTTATTTACCCCCTTTATATAACTTGTAACATGATTCCGTTTCTTGCACTTTGGATTTTAATACGTCCGCTAGGTGTAAAAAGTAAGTCTTGATAATCGATAACGAACACATAACCCGGCGTTCCGTTTTTGTCTACTTGCTCACTTCCGGTCACTAGTATAATTTTATCCGTTGGTTTTAGGTGTTTACAAGGACGGATGATACTAGAAGCGGTATGAGTACTAGCGTACTTAATTTCATAAGGCACGCCGTGAATAACTATATCCGGTTCATGTGCTTGACTTTTTCCATTAGGTTTACTAGTTAAGCCGTTCATATAGTATAAGGTTTTAAGCGCGACTTCTACTAAAGTACCTTTATTTAAGCCCCCGCTAGGCGTTGTATCTATATCATATTCAAAGATACGATTATAAAACTTAGCAAAAAAAGTAGTCTTTTCAATCAATAAATAAACCCCTTTATCATATGAATGTAAAGTTCTTAAGCGATTAAGTAATTCTTGATTAAATGCTACTTTCATTTTGTACCCCCTTTCGTTGGCGTTAATATTCTCTCATATCCGAAAACTGAATGCAAGAGTTTTTTAAAAATATTTTTGTGGGGGTATTGCGTGGCACTATTTTTTTGACGATTATACCCCTAGGGGGGTACTTTCATTTTCTAAAGTGAATTTTGTTTTTCCTCCGCTTCTAAGAATTCCGCTTCCTATTATCATGTTGCAGACCTTTATCCATAAATAGAATGCGAATATCCATAAAAGGTGATTTGCGTATTCACGGACTTGAGGCTCTACATTGTAAAATCTTGTATATATTGGAGCGAAAATAAAAATTAAAATTCCGATTACGGCGCATCCTGCAACACAGATTTTTATAAACTTCCAGGCAAGAGCGTAGCCTTTGTCAAAGTCATTTGAACCAAGCTCGTTGCCTATGAGAATGCCTGTGGCTGCTGAAAGTCCGCTGAAGAATCCTATTGTTAACCCTTGCACAGGAAAGGTTAACGTAATTGCCGCAAGCTCTGCTGTTCCCATATGTCCGTAAATTGCACTGTAGCCTGCATCTCCCAATGCCCATAAAAGTTCATTTCCAATTGCAGGGAGAGCTGTTATAAAAAATATTTTTAGAAATGAAAAATCATTTTTGCACAAAAGAACAGCTTTCATGTTTGCAGGATGATTTTTTCGTATCATAAAAATAATGAGAATTACGCACTGAACAAATATCGAAATTACAGTTGCAATTGCAGCTCCGTCTGAACCAAGGGCAGGAAATCCTAAAAGTCCAAAAATCATGATTGCATTGAGAACTGTGTTTATTGCTACAGAAATAAATCCTGTTACTAGTGTAGTTTTTGCAAATCCTGTGCTTCTTAGTATTGCAGAACAGCAGCTGATTATTGCAAGAGCAAAATAGCTTAATGAATTTATTCTTAGATAGTTTTTCCCTATTGAAATAACTTCTTTGTCTTTTGTAAAAAATGAAAGAACTAGTTCCGGTGTGAAAAGTGAAAAAATAAAAAATACAAGCGCAACTGCCAATGCTGCAAAAACCGAAGCTCTCATTACGTTTGCGTGCTTGCTGGAATCTTTTGCTCCTTCATATTGAGATGCGAAAATTGAACTTGCGGCTGCAATGCCTCCCAGTGCAAACAGCATTACAAAGCAAGGTCTTCCTGCAAGGCTTACTGCCGCAACTGTTTTTGAGCCTAGCTGACCAATCATAATCTGGTCAATCATTCCTAAGCACGACTGAATTAAATTCTGTAGTGAAATAGGAACGGCAATCGAAATTAAATTGTTCAAAAATGTTTTGTTCTCTGCCTTCATTTTAAAATCCTTTCTCCATTAAAGTTCCAATGCAAATGTCTTTGGAAATAATATCACGGTTGAATTTTTTCCTTAGCTTTTGCAAGTAAATATCAAAGTGAATATGTTCTGAAACGAGATTCACAATCAGCCTGTTGTCGCTTGTCATTCCAAGAAAATCATTTTCTCCGTCTGGCAGCTTTTGAATTTTGTGGTGCGGTCTGTGCGGAAAGAAAACTGCTCTGTCGTTACTTCCTACAATGCAGTGCGCCATATCTGAAACCAAAAGAATTCTTTGTTCTGGGCAGCAGTCTGTTCCGTCAAATCCGCAGAAAAATTCCAGCGGAATTTCAAGAGTGTCTAGATTTTTCCAGCTGAACAAAACAATTCTCACTTTTCTTTTTGCCGCTGAAAGAAGTGCATCCTTAAAGTATTCAAGCGGCATTGAGCAGTTGAACACAATTTCTTTTTTTGCCGCTGCAATAAGTTTGTTTACAACAGAAATGAGCTTTGTTTTGCCTTCGATGTTTACAAAGCGTTCCTGCGTTGAAATCGGCGAATTCAATTCCTTTAGCATTTCTTTTGCTTTTGCGGCATTGTCTGAATACTTTTGAGAAATCTCGTCAATTAAAACATCCGGCGGAACTGCCTGATATTCTGCTGTTGAACCTGGAATGCTTGTTATGCATTCTTTCTTCAATAAATTTTCCAATGCGGAATAAACAGAAGGGCGGGGCGCATTCAGTTTTTTTGCAATCTGATAGCCTCCCATTTTTTCCTCTGGAACAAGCGCACAGTAAACAAGCGATTCCATTTTTGAAAAACCAAGGCTGCCCAGTGTGTCAATGATTTTGTCTGTCATGTTTTTCCTTGAAATATGTTGTTAGTAGTAATTGTTTTACTACTAGTGAATATATCGTTTCTTTTTTTATATGTCAACAAATATTTTATTTATTATAAAAATGGTGGGAATTGCAGGTTTTTAATATAGAAAATCATACTTTTGTTATATTGGTTCTTGTTTTAGAAATAGGAAATGTTAAAATATATAAAAAAAACTGCCATGGCATTTACCAAGGCAGTTTGAAGACTATCCGGTCAGACCAGATAATGACATTGAATTGTTAATATTTTTTGTCTGCGTATCCAATCCAGCCTTCGTTTTCAACAAGGGCTTTTTCAAATCCTTCGAGCTTGAAAGGATAGCTTTTTGAGAGTGAGCCGGCAATGAGTTTTACTTTCCAAGTACCGTCTTCTTTCTGCTCAATTTTGCATTCTGTGTCTTTGTCTGCGAATGTTCTGAACATATCATCGATGTCTTTTTTGCTCATGTCCAGCGCAAGAAGACCGCAGTTGTACATATTCTGGCGGAAAATACGGGCAAAATTTACTGCGATTACACAATAAATTCCGTTTACTTCCAAAGCCCAGGGAGCGTGTTCACGGCTAGAACCACAGCCAAAGTTTTCACGTGTAATGATGACTTTTTTACCCAGAACGTCTGTCTTTGGATTGAAACCTTCAAGCTTTAAATCCTCAAGAAGATACGGCTGGAGCGCCTGCTTTGTATTTTCTGTGAGATACTTTGCAGGAATTATTTCGTCAGTATTAATATCTGAGCGATCCAAGAATAAAACTTGTCCACCAAACTGTTTCATTTTGTTCCTCGTCTTTATTTATTTTTCAGCCTTTAAAAAAGCATGAATTAGTGATTGTTCCAGCAATAGCTGTTGCGGCGGCTGTGGCAGGACTCATAAGATGAACCATTCCGCCTTTTCCCATGCGTCCGTTGAAGTTTCTGTTCGTTGTTGAAGCGCAGACTTCTCCTTCTGCAAGAACTCCGTTGCTCATTCCAAGACAGGCTCCGCAAGTCGGGTTTGTAACGCAGAATCCAGCGTCCATAAAAATCTTTATGATTCCTTCTTCAAGCGCCATTTTATAAACGAGCGGAGTAGCAGGACTTACGATTCCGCGCACACCATCTGCTATTTTGTGTCCTTTTAAAATTTCAGCGGCTACACGAAGGTCGCTTATTCTTCCGTTTGTGCATGAGCCGATGTAAACCTGATCAACTTTTGTTCCTTTCATTTCTGAAACTTTTTTTATCTGGTCAGGCTTGTATTCGATTGTACATACAGGCTCAAGATTTGACAAGTCAAATGTGTAAACTTTTTCGTATTCCGCATCTTCATCATCAATCCATTTGGTGTATTCTTTAAGGGCTGCTTCTTTTGACTCGAATTCATCTTTGATAAATGGCCAAAGATATTCTACTGTTGTCATGTCAGGAAAACAGATTCCGCTTGTTGCGCCGGCTTCAACTGCCATGTTGCAAATTGTCATTCTTTCTTCCATTGACATATTGTCAACAATCGGACCTGTAAATTCTGCAACGCAGTTTGTAGCTCCGTTTACTCCAATCTGACCAATCAGGAAAAGAATCACATCCTTTGCATAAACTCCGTCTTTGAGTTTGCCATTTAGAATAAATTTTATAGCTTTTGGCTCGCGGAAAGAACATACGCCTTTTAATATTCCAACTTCAAGGTCTGTTGTTCCGACTCCAGCTGCAAATGCTCCGAAAGCTCCATGTGTGCAAGTGTGGCTGTCTCCCATGATTACTGTAAATCCAGGGCGGACAAATCCTTTTTCTGGGAAAATTGCATGGCAGACGCCGTTTGCTCCTATGTCAAAGAAATCTTTTATGTTGTTGCGTTTTGCCCAGTCACGGAGAATTTTTTCCTGCATTGCGCATTTACTGTCTTTTGCAGGAGTTACGTGGTCTATGACTGCCTTGATTTTTGTGCTGTCAAAAACTCTGTCTTTGTTCCTTTCAATAAGGTCGTTGATTGCGATTGGCGTTGTGATTTCATGGCAGAAAACCCTGTCAAGCTTAAGAATGTTTGTTCCTTCAAAAGGGGATTCAACCAAATGTGATGAAAAGATTTTCTGTGCTATAGTTTTTCCCATAGAAATTCCTCTGTATTAATAGGCTTTAGTATAATTAAAGTTTATTAAGTAAAAATAAAATTGTCAATATGCTTTTAAGAAACAACATTCTGTGGTTTTCCGCTGACAAAGCATTTTAGGTTTTCTATTACGATATTTAAAAGTCTTTGCCTTGTTTCTGTGGCGGCCCAAGCGATGTGCGGAGTTATAATGCAGTTTTTTGCTCCAAGCAAAGGATTGTCGTTTTTCATAGGCTCTTCGCTTACAACATCCGCTGCGTAGCCTGCAATTTTTCCGCTGTCAAGAAATTCCCTTACATCTTTTTCATTTACAAGCGGTCCTCTGGCTGTGTTTATTAAAAATGCGGTTTTCTTCATTAAAGAAAGAGTTGTTTTGTTTACGACATTTTTAGTTTTTTCAGTTAAAGGCGCATGAAGGGAAATAAAATCAGATTCGTTGAACAAAGTTGAAATATCAACTGGATTTTTTATTTCGGGTTTGGGCGTTCTAGTGCAGACAATAACTTTCATTCCGTATGCTTCCGCAATTCTTGCAACTCTGGAGCCTATACTTCCGTAGCCGAAAATTCCGAGAGTTTTTCCTTCAAGTTCAATAAGCGGAACTTTCCAGTAGCAGAAATCCGGGCATTTTGTCCAGTCTCCAGACATTACGCTGTCTGAATGAAGCTGTGTGTGGCAGGCAAATTCACTTATAAAAGCGAATACAAGCTGCGCGACACCTGCTGTGCTATAAGATGGCACATTTGTTACAGTAACATTATGCCTTTTGCAAGCTTCCAAGTCGATTACATTGTAGCCTGTCGCCTGAACTCCAATATATTTTAGATTCGGACATTTATCAAGAATTTCTTCTGTTATGTTTATTTTATTTAAAAGAATCGCATCGCTGTCGCCAATTCTTTCTGCAACTAGAGAAACTTCTGTCCTTGGAAAAACTGCGACTTGCCCGAATTGTTCTAGCGGCGACCATGAAAGATCGCCTGGATTCAAGGCATTGCCGTCAAGAACTGTTATTTTCATATAGAATTAGCCGAGAGCAATAACGCCAGTGGAGTTGATTGCTGCATTTATCGCATCCTCTATACCAGCTGTTCCTTCGTCAAAGTCAACGCAAACTTGGCATTTTGCTGCTGAAGAGACTACATTTGTAACACCTGCGACTGCTTTTACTGCTGTATCAACTTTTGCTGCCGCCGCATCATCATCCATTCCTGTAACATAAATCTTTTTCTGCATTTTTGTCTCCTAGCAAAATTTTAAATACAAAATTATTATAATAGGGATTATGTTTTTTTTCAAGCAAATTTAACTGCTTGAAGCTGCAGAACGACCTAATTGACCACAAGCACCGCCAATTTTTACACCTCGACGAATTCTTAAGTTTACTTTAAGGTTTGCTTTTTCAAGAATTTTCACAAATTCTTCGCATTCTTTCCTTGAAGGAGTCTTAAATTGTAAATCTTTAACTGGATTCCATGGAATGAGGTTTATGTAAGCGTCAAGGCCTGCGGCAAATTCAATCATTCGTTTTGCGCTTTCTATTCCTGTGTTTTGTCCTGAAAGAAGGGCGGCTTCCAATGTTATTCTTTTTCCAGTTTTCTCAGAATAAAATTTTATCGCTTTTTTTAGTTCAGGCAGTGGATTCCCTTTTGAAACTGGCATAAGCTTTTCCCTAAGAGCAGGATCGGCTGTTGTTAAGGAAATTGCAAGGCGCACAAACGGACCGTTTTCTGCAAGTTCATAGATTCCGCTTATAAGTCCGCAAGTGCTCAATGTAATTCTTCTGGGGCTTAATCCTCTGCCTTTTTTATCTGTTAAAATTGCCACGGCTTTTCTTATTGCATCAAGGTTTTGAAGCGGTTCTCCCATTCCCATAAAAACAATGTTGTCTAGTGTTCCAGCTTCTTTTTCCATAAAGAAGAATTCTTCAACAATTTCTCCGGTGGTAAGATTTCTACCAAGTCCAAGACGTCCTGTCTGGCAAAAAGCGCACCCCATTGCGCAACCAGCCTGGCAACTTACACAGGCAGTTTTTCTTCCTTCTTTATCTGTTAGAAGAACTGTTTCTATTGCAAGTCCGTCTGAAAGTGTAATTTGAAGCTTTATAGTTCCGTCAGGATCTTTTAATACTTCTGTTACTTTTGACGAGCGGAGAAGTGCGTTTTCTTCCAGAAATTTTCTTGTGGCTTTGTCGATGTTTGTCATCTGCTCAAAAGATTCCGCGCCTTTTGAAATCCATTCATAAATTTGCTTTGCGCGGAAAGACGGCGACAATTGAATTTTGTTTGCTATTTCTTCAGGGAAAAGCCCCGAAATTGAAACTTTTTTTTCCATAAAAATGTAATCAGTTTTCTTGAAGTTGGTCTATGAAGTCGTTTATTGCCTGATTTTTTATTCCAAGCTTTTGAAATGAATGAAGAGTTTCCAATGCTTCTTTTTTATTGTTCATTTTTAGATAGCAGTCTGCAAGGTCTATGTAAAGCCGGTAGTTTTTTGGATCTCCATTCACAAGCTGTGTAAGCCTATCTGCCGCTTCTTCAAATTTTCCTTCTCCCTTGCATATAAGGGCAAGCCCTAAGGCTGCATAAATGTCAAAATCTATATCCATTGCACGGTTGTAATATTCTGCGGCTGTGGCATAGTCGCCTGTGTTTCTGTATGCGTCTCCAGTGCGCGTCAGGATGACTTTGTTTTTAGGGTCGATTTCAAGGATTTTATTCCAGTAGCCAATTGAGCGGAACTGCTGGTTCATTCCTCGGTAACAGTCTGCTATTCCGAACAAGGCATAGAAATTATTCGGGTCAAGTTCAAGAGCTTTTTCAAAGTAGGGAAGTCCTTTTTCAAATGTCTTGATTTTTCTGTGGCAGTTTCCTATAGAAGTAAGAACTCTTATATCTACGTGCGAAGGATTCCTTTCCAGCATTCGTGTCCAATAGAAAAGCGCGTCCTTGTATTCCTTAAAATCGTAGTGAAGATGTCCTAGCCCAATCAGCGCATAGGCATTGTTTTCTTCCATGTCGAGGACTTTTAAATAAAGATTCTTTGATTTTTTAAAGTCCCTGATTTTTCTATAGGCATCGGCGACTCTTGTTAAGACAGTTATGTTTCTGTCATCATGGACAAGATA
The DNA here is from genome assembly GCF_002297325.1 of Treponema sp. UBA753. Lineage (NCBI taxonomy): Bacteria > Pseudomonadati > Spirochaetota > Spirochaetia > Treponematales > Treponemataceae > Treponema > Treponema sp. UBA753. Next base: position 14,435 of record NZ_DBKJ01000026.1, read on the forward strand.
TTGCTCCCAAATTTCTATGGCTTTTTTATACTGATTTATTGCCTTGTAGCAGTCCGCAAGTCCAAAAAGCGCGTAGTTGTTTCCGGGATGGCAGGAAAGGCATTTTGAGTAATATTCTATCGCTTCTTTAAAGTGGCATTGCTTGCGCTCGCTGTCGCCAAGTCCTACAAGCGCATAATTGTTGTTTTCTTCTATATTAAGAATCTGGCTGAATGCTTCTATGGCTTCTTTTGTGCTGTTATCCTTTAAATACTGATAACCTTTTTTTGAAAGCTCGCTTATTGCTGCGTTTGCGCCGTCTGTTTTGTTGAATTCCTGTGTCTGTGAAAAACTGAATTCTTCCGGTTTAAATTCATCAGCCATTTTTTTACCTCTCTTAACTTTTTAGCATAACAGACACAGTCTGCGATATTTTTTCTATAATTGGTTCGCTTTTTCTTTTGTTATGGGCAAGAAGATACATTTTCAGCGCATCTAAATATTTATTTTCTTTGTTATAATTGTCTCCTATTCTTGTAAGGCCGTCTGAATATCCTGTAGTAATGAAAATTCTTTTTGCCATTTCAACTTTGCCTTCGTTGAGCAGTGCGTTTGCTTTTCTGTTAAGGACGACTTTTTGCTGGTCAGAAAGCCCTTCTAGCGGCAAATCGGAAGTCTTTATGAATTTAAGTTCTTCTGGCTTTGAGTCGATTTGATTTTTTAAATTACTTGTCATTACTTTTAACCTTATAGAATACAGTTTTAATTGTAACTTGTTATTTCGATTTGTCAAGCAATGGTTTTAAAGTCTTTTAATTTGTCTGCTTGGCGTTTTCTTCATATTTATAGAAGTTTACGATTGAGCGCCCGTAAATTCTTTTGTCTGAAAGAACAAGATTTCCTATTTTATCTGGAAGCGGATCTTCTGCAGGGTAGTGGATTAAAAGCTGGCCGTTTTTTGTAAGAAGTTCTCTTGTTCCGGCAGTTTCCACAAGTTCTTTTCTGAATTTATATGGAAAAGGCGGATCTAAAAATATATAGTCAAATTTTTCTTTGCAGCGTTTTAAAAAAAGCTCAACAGCCATAAAGCGGCAGTTTATACGGACTCCGACTTCTTCTGCCATTTTTACATTTTTGAGGATTGTCTTTGCCTTTGACTTGTCCATTTCGCAAAGTGTTACTGCGGAAGCTCCGTGCGAAACTGCTTCAAGTGCAATTGTTCCAGAGCCGCTGAACAAGTCAAGAAAAGATTTCCCTTCAAGAGAGAATCCTAGTATGTTGAAAACGGACTCTCTCATTTTGTCCATTGCAGGACGAATCGCCATTTTTCCGTAAGGAGTTTCTGTAACACGCCCTTTTAGCTTTCCGCCTGTAATTCTCATTTTTAGTTTGCTCCGTTGAGAGACCAGTAAATGTCGTCGTGGGCAAGATTTTTGTTTGCTTTTGCGTAGTCAAAGGCTGTGTTTCCGTTTTCATCCTGAAAAGCCGGATTCGCGCCTGCATCTATGAGCTGCTTTAAAACCAAAGTTGATTTTCCGTATTGCGCCGCGTACATCAATGGGCTTTGTCCTTTCCACAAGCGGTTCAGCGGAATTCCCATGTCAAGGAACAGCTTGATTTTTGCTTCGCGTATGTGGTCAGAAGATGAATTTCCTGTTATTGCAAAGATAAATGCCCTGAAAACTTCATCTTCGGAAATGCTTCTGTTTTTTAGAAGAACTGAAATTATTTCAGGATTCTGTGAATAATCCGCAGCCATTAAAAGTGGAGTTGCATTGAATTTGTTTCTTACACGGATATATGCGGCGTTTTCAATGAGCATATTAAGAATATTCAGGTTGTTTTGGTATCTTACCGCGTACATTAAAGCTGTCCAGCCGTCTTTGTCCCTAAGATTTACGTCTGCTCCGTTTTTAAGAAGCAAATTTACGTCCCAGTCGTTTCCGGCTTTTGCTGCTCTCATAAGAAGTGTAACGCCGTTTTTGTCTGCCGCGTTCGGATTTTCTATGTATTCGGTTTTATTTTCAGGCGGCTGTTCTGCTGGTTTGTCTTCGTTTTCTGCGTAGTCTAAAAGAAATGCGCTTGCGTACTGCTGAATTTCAGCTTGCTTTGCATTTTCTGCTTCTGCATTTGAAGTGTTTGAGTCAATTGAAGTTGATTGCGCTGTTTGCTCTGAAGGTTGTGCGGCTTCTGTTGTTGGAGTGGCGGCAGTTTCCTGTGCTGGTGGCTCTGGAACATAAAGTCCTTGAGGATCTTCTGTGTATTCCGTGAGTTTTTGATAAACGCTGTATTCAGGATTCATTCTTGCGTATGCGAACGAGTTCATTCCACTTTTGTCTTTCTGCAGAACTCTTGCGTCCCGGCTGCGCTTTAAAACGATTCCGTACTTTGCAATAAGGTCGATTACATTTTTGTCAGAGGAATACTGGGCTGCGTACATCAGCGGAGTTTTTCCTTCTTTTGTCTTTACGCTTGGATTCGACTCTTTTTCGAGGCAAAGGTTTATGATGCCAATGTCTCTGTTGTTTTTCAGGGCGAGCATAAGAAATGTTTCTCTGTTGGTTCCGAATACCTGAGTAGAAAGATTCCGGTTTTCTTTAAATGCTTGGCGGATTTCTGCTTCCGTTCCCTGTTTTGCAAGCAGCTCGTAGTCAACATCGTCTTTTGCGTACATGGCGGCAGGAATAAGCGCGGCCAGTAAAAATACAAATAAAAACTTCTTCTTCATATATTGCAATTATATTCAACTGCGCTGAAAAAAACAATAATATTGAAAAAAAATCCCTTTGACTTTTGATATATGGCATGATAGAATTTGCTGAAATTTTTGCATCCAGTTTGGAAGGCAGAACTTTTAGATTAACTAATAGAAGGAAAAGTTATGAAATTTGGACATTATGATGATGTAAACAGGGAATACGTCATTGAAACTCCACAGACACCTTACCCTTGGATTAACTACCTTGGAAACGAGAAGTTTTTCTCTCTTATTTCCAATACAGCAGGTGGTTATGCCTTTTATACAGACGCCCGTTTGCGCCGCTTGACCCGTTACCGCTACAACGATATTCCGCTTGACTCTAACGGACGCTATTTCTATATCAAGGACGGAGATACAGTTTGGAATCCTGCATGGCAGCCAACTCAGACTCCTCTTGACAGCTACGAGTGCCGCCACGGATTTGGATATACAAAATTCGCTTCTAAGAAAAACGATGTTTCCGCCCAGGTTCTTTGCATGGTTCCTAATGGCGTTAACTGCGAAGTTGAAATGGTTACACTTAAGAACGAAGGAAAGTCTGAAAAAAAGCTTTCTCTTGTTTCTTTTGTCGAGTGGTGTCTTTACAACGCTTCTGACGACTGCCAGAACTTCCAGAGAAACTTTTCTACTGGCGAAGTTGAAATTGAAGGCAGCGTAATTTATCACAAGACTGAATACCGCGAGCGCCGCAATCACTTTACATTCTATTCTGTAAATGCTCCTGTTGACGGATTTGACACAGACCGCGAGACTTGGCTTGGACTTTACAATCCTCTTTCTAAGCCAAAGACTGTAATGGAAGGAAAAAGCGGAAACTCTGTTGCTGACGGATGGAGCCCGATTGCTTCTCACCGCCTGAATGTTGAACTTAAGGCTGGAGAGGAAAAAACTTTTGTTTTTGTTCTTGGATATGTTGAAAATGACCAGGATAAAAAGTGGACAACACAGACAAAAGGCGAGCTTCTTCGCACAAACACAGCAAGCGGAATTATCAATAAAGAGAAGGCTTATGCAATTCAGGAAAGATTCAGCACAAAAGAAAAAGTAGAAAAGGAATTCAGCGTTCTTAAGGAATTCTGGAATGAAATTCTTTCTCACTTTACTCTTAAGACTGGAGACGAAAAACTTGACCGCATGGCTCTGTGGAACCAGTACCAGTGCGTTGTTACGTACAACTTTGCGCGCTCAGCTTCTTACTTTGAAAGCGGAATCGGACGTGGAATGGGCTTCCGTGATACTTCTCAGGATATGCTCGGCGCAGCTCATCAGCTTCCTAACTCAAGAATCCGCGAGCGTCTTTTTGATGTTGCTGCTACACAGTTTGAAGACGGTTCAGCTTACCATCAGTTCCAGCCGCTTACAAAACGTGGAAATGCAGACATCGGCTCTAACTTTAATGATGATCCGCTCTGGCTTGTGCTTGGTGTTGGACGCTATATTTGTGAAACTGGCGACAAGGACTTCCTTAATGAAATGGTTCCTTTTGACAACAGCGAGACAAACAAGGCCACAATGTATGAGCACCTTAAACGCTCTTACCGCTATATCACAACCCACATGGGACCGCACGGACTTCCTCTTATTGGACGCGCTGACTGGAACGACTGTTTGAACTTGAACTGCTTTAGCATGAATCCGAATGATTCTTTCCAGACTTGCACAAACAAGGAAGGCAAGAACGCTGAGTCTGTAATGATTGCGGAAATGTTTGTCTATGTAACTCCTGACTATGCGGCAATGTGCCGTCTTCAGGGCGATGAAGAAGAAGCTAAGTTTGCAGAAGATGCCGCAAAGAAAATGGAAGAGGCAATCTGCACTGCTGGCTGGGACGGAGAATGGTATGTGCGCGCTTATGATGATGCCGGAAACAAAATTGGCTCGCATGAATGCAAGGACGGAAAAATCTTTATTGAGTCGCAGGGATTCGGAACAATGGCAAAAGTCGGAAAAGACAAAGGCTATCCAGAAAAATCTCTTGACAGCGTAAAGAAATATCTTGATTCAAAGTACGGAATCGTAATCTGCTGGCCTGCATATCAGGATTACCACATTGAGCTTGGAGAAGTTTCTTCTTATCCGCCTGGATACAAAGAGAACGGAGGAATTTTCTGCCATAACAATCCGTGGGTAATTATCGGTGAAGTTGTAAACGGTCGTCCTCAGGATGCGTTTGAGCATTACAAAAAGATTGCTCCGGCTTATGTTGAAGAAATTTCAGACATTCATCGCACAGAGCCTTATGTTTACAGCCAGATGGTCGCTGGAAAAGAAGCCCGCCGCGAAGGTGAAGCAAAGAACTCTTGGCTTACAGGAACAGCAGCCTGGAACTTTGTTGCATTGAGCCAGTATCTTTGCGGACTTCGCCCAAGCTATGAAGGCCTTGTTGTTGAGCCTCGTCTTCCTGAACATGTTAAGACTGCCGAAATGACACGCAAATTCCGCGGAGTTGAATACGTAATCAGTGTAAAGAACAACAAGAACGACGGAGATGTAAAAGTTGAAGTTGTTTCCGGCGGAAAAGCTAACGGAACTACTGTTGTTGCCGACAGCGGCGCAAAGCAGGTTAAAGTTTCTGTAACTGTAGGCTAGTTTGATTTAATTTAAAAACACTTTTTGCTATATGCCGTGTGTTTCTTGCACGGTGTATAGCTTTTTTTTGAAAAGAAATTTTTCAGTTTGATTATAACTTTATAGGATTGTATTCGCCTGCGTTTTCCTTGAAAATCACATCGATAGGAACAAAGATTCTCTGCGGAATTTCTTGAAGAAGAACTTTGCTTTTAAAAATTTCATTCACGCTTGTGTAGCCTTGGTATTCAGGACGCTGTGAAATTACGCAGTCAATGTTTCCGGTCATAAGTCCGTTTCTGTTTTGTTCTTGCATATCGTAGCTTATCAGGGCGACTTTGCTTTTCCTGTTTGTGTAGCTAAGGTACTGACCGATTATGTAACCTTCCGTGTGAGTTGCGAAAATTCCATTTATTTCTGGCTCGGATTTGAACAAATTGTCCAGAAAATTAAAAATTCCTTGATTTGACTCATTTGTGCAGAGAGTTTCTATTACTTGGCAATTTGTGTCATGGCTAAAATAATCCGTAAATCCCCTTAGACGCTCCAAAAGATTGTATGAATCCTTGTAAAAACGAAGCACAGAAAATTTTCCGCTTTCCTTTAGGAGTTTCATTATGTGTCCCGCGCATTGTCCGCCTCTGTACGGATTCTGCGCTATTGTAATAGTCGGATTTGCTCTTGGTAGCGGGGAGTCTACGAAAATGTAAGGAATCTTTATCTGGCTGAATATTTCTTCTGCTTCCTGCGGAACAATTGGAACTGTTATCAGCGCCTGCAAATTTTTTACAAACAGCCTTTGTGAAGCCTTTGTCATTGAGCCGTATTCAGTTCTGTCAAAGTATTCAAATTCGAGCTTTATTCCAAACGCGGAAAGTTCTGATTCGGCTTCTTTCATTCCCTTGAATATCATTTGCCAGTAGCCGCTTCCAGAGACGGGCGGAGGCATTAAAACTCCAATAACAAAAGGCTTGTTCTTTTTTAGTGTACGGGCAAGGGGGTTCGGAGTGTATCCATATTTTTCGATTACGGCTTCTACCGCAAGTTTTGTTTTTTCGGAAACTTTTCCTCTGTTATGCAGAACTCTGTCTACTGTTCCAATTGAAACGCCTGATTTTTTTGCTATTTCTGTTATTGTCATAGCCGCCTCTTATTTTGTCAAATCGTGTTGACGTACACATTTTAGCATTGTTTTTTTCGTGGCGCAAATAATTTTCACTTGTTTTGTGAAAAAAAGTTTTCTAGTGAAAATCGTATTAATTTTTGTTTATTTTTTTGAACTATATTATTATTTTTCTTTGTTTTTGTGCATGAAAATCACCTTTTTTAAGTGTATTTATAACTAAAATTTATAAAAGAATTTATTTGACAAATGTGCGGAACGGGTTTATATATTGATTATAGTGTTAACGAACACACGAAAAATTCTGTTTAACTATTTTTTTGGAGGACAAAATATGAAAAAAACAGTTTGCGCTGTGCTTGGCATGGCTTTGATTGGCGGCGCGGTTTTTACCGGATGCTCTAAAGCTGGTGGCGATGTCGTAATGAACAAGGACAAGCCGCTTGTTTTCTTTAACAGACAGCCTTCAGATCCTACAACTGGCGAAATCGATATGGCTACAATGAATTGGAACAGCAAGACTTACTATGTTGGCTTTGATGCTGCTGGCGGCGGTGCTGTTCAGGGAAAACTTATTGCTGACTATCTTGCTTCCGCTGATCCTGCCGTTATTGACCGCAACGGAGATGGAATTCTCGGATATGTTCTTTGCATTGGAGATGTCGGACACAATGACTCTAAGGCTCGTACAGAGGGAATCCGCAAGGCTCTCGGAACTTGGGACGGCTCTACAGATCCTGGAAAAGTAAAGGAAGGCTCTATTTCTGTAGGCGGAAAAACACTGAAAGTTGTTGAGCTTGAAGGAAAGGCGATGACTGGAACTGACGGTTCTACTTGGAACGCAAACGCTGCTACAGAAGCAATGGGCGGCTGGGCTACAAAATTCGGAAATCAGCTTGACATGGTAGTTTCTAACAACGACGGAATGGCAATGGGTTGTCTTCAGGCTTCAAACTACCCAGCTGGAGTTCCAGTATTCGGATATGATGCAAACGCTGACGCAATCGAAGCAATCGGCGCTGGAAAACTCACAGGAACAGTTTCTCAGAACGTAGACGCTCAGGCAACGGCAACTTTGCAGGTTCTTCGCAATCTTCTCGATGGACTTACAGGCGAAGATGTTTACAAGAAAGGAATTTCAGAGCTGGATTCTTATGGAAACAAGATTTCTGCTCCTGTTCAGTATGTTGATTCAACAAAGGCTTTGCTTGCTGAAAACTCTGGAGTAAACAGTGGAAACTGGCAGCAGTACACAGCAGGAAACCGCGATTCAGGTGTAAAGAAATCGACTGCTCCTTCAAAGAAAGTTTTGCTTACAATTTACAACTCTGCGGATAACTTCCTTTCGTCTTCTTATCTTCCTGCTTTGCAGTACTACGCTCCGCTTTTGAACATTGACCTTACAGTAGTTCAGGGAGACGGACAGAACGAATCTAGCTGTCTTGACAGATTTACAAACCTTAACAACTACGATGCTTATGCAATCAACATGGTTAAGACAAATTCTGGAAGAGACTATACAGACAAGCTCAAGTACTAATAAAGTTTAATTTTGGGGCTGGATGAAAATTTCAGCCCGATTTTCAGAAGGTATTTGATTTTTTTTAAGATTGGGGATGTCTAATAAGTTCTAAATGTCATTGTCGTACTTGATACGACAATCTCTAAATGATTGCAATATATGCATTTAGA
>NZ_DBKJ01000019.1:0-2707 GCF_002297325.1 Treponema sp. UBA753
CGTATCAAGTACGGCAATGACAGTGTAACAGATTTCTGTGTCGGGGCACAGGAATGACATAAGATTATGTAAAAATAATAATAAATCACAAAACCCTATTGACTTGATAGGAAATAAAAGCTAGTATAACCGCATAAAACCTATATTTTAAGTAGGAATATAAACTTGCAGGAGGCCGGATATGGCAGACATTAAGGAAAGCGTAGTAGAACTGATTGGAAACACACCGATTCTAAAGCTCAACAATTATTCAAAGGCTAGCGGCATTGAAAACGCAACCTTGCTTGCAAAACTGGAATATCTGAATCCGGCCGGAAGCGTAAAAGACAGAATCGCGCTTGCAATGATTGAAGATGCAGAAAAAAAAGGCATTCTAAAGCCTGGAGCTTCTATAATTGAGCCTACTTCTGGAAATACTGGAATTGGACTTGCCGCTGTTGCCGCTGCAAAAGGATACAAGGCAATTTTGACTTTGCCAGAAACAATGAGTGTTGAGCGCCGCAATCTTTTAAAGGCTTACGGTGCGGAGCTTGTTCTTACAGAAGGCGCAAAAGGAATGAAAGGCGCGATTGCAAAGGCAGAAGAACTTCAAAAATCAATTCCCGGCTCTGTTATTCTCGGTCAGTTTGTAAATCCGGCTAACCCTAAAGCTCACCGCGAAACTACAGGCCCTGAAATCTGGAGCCAGACAGACGGAAAAGTTGACATTTTTGTTGCTGGCGTAGGCACTGGCGGAACTGTTTCCGGCGTAGGAGAGTTCCTAAAGTCGAAGAATCCGGCTGTAAAAGTTGTTGCTGTTGAACCTGCTTCAAGCCCTGTTCTTTCAAAAGGAACTGCCGGCTCTCATAAAATTCAGGGAATCGGCGCAGGATTTGTTCCAGAAACGCTCGACACAAAGATTTACGATGAAATTATTGCCATAGAAAATGACGATGCTTTTGCTGAAGGAAAGGCTTTTGCGCGGTCAGAAGGAATTCTTGTTGGAATTTCAAGCGGAGCTGCTCTAAAGGCTGCAAAGATTCTTGCCCAGCGTCCTGAAAACAAAGGAAAAGTTATTGTGGCTCTTCTTCCAGATTCAGGAGACCGCTACCTTTCAACTCCATTGTTTGCAGACTAATTTAAAAATTTTACCATAAGTGCCGGGTTTTTGCCCGGTTTTTTTTATCATTATCTATCTTTTACCTATCATTGTCGTGCTTGGCACTGTGATGTTTGCATAGTAAACACGTTTAGCAATCTTTTTCCATCAAATTTTGCGCACTTGTTGCTCAGTTTGTTTGTTCTGTGTTGCATTATACTAGAACAAATGTTATATATATTTTCTAACATAAATATGTTGGGAGAAAATTATGGACAAACAGTTTTACAAAGATTCATTAAAAATGCTTTTTCCTATTATTCTGCAAAATATATTCGCCGCCATGATGGGCTCTGTAGATGTTATAATGCTGAACAGTGTAGGTCAGGACGCTATTGCGGCAGGCTCTCTTGCAACTCAGTACTCGGCTCTTGTCTTTATGTTCTATTCTGGAATAAGCTCAGGCTCTATTCTTCTTGCGGCTCAGTATTTTGGTAAAAAAGATTTTAAGGCTCTTGAGGCAATTGAAGGAATTGCGCTTAAATGCTCGCTTGCTGTTGCGCTTTCCTTTTCTATTGGCGCGTCGTTGTTTCCGGAAAAACTTATGCGCGTTTATACGGCTGACCCTGTTTTGATTGCAGAAGGCGCGGAATATCTTCGCATAATTTGGGTGTTTTATCTTTTGTGGGCGGTTTCAAATACTTACTTTTCTATGCTTAGAAGCGCAAACCGTGTTTCGGTGGCAACGTTTTTTAACGGCCTGGGATTTTTCTTAAACATCATTCTTAACGCGGTTTTTATCTTTGGGTTTTTTGGAATTGAAAAAATGGGAATCCGCGGAGTTGCTCTTGCTACTTGCATTTCTCAATCTGTTTGTGTTGCAGGCTGCTTTATTGTTTCAGCCCGGAGCAAGGACATAAAGCTTAAGTTTTCCTATATGTTTATAAAAAGCCGCTCTCTTGCCAAGGATTTTTTTAAGATGTCTTTGCCTGCCTTGCTGAATGATGTTTCCTGGGGCGCAGCTTTTTCTGCCTACGTTGCAATCATGGGGCGGCTTGGCTCTGATGTTGTGGCGGCGAATTCGATTGTATGCGTTGTGCGCAACTTTGCCACTGTGTTCTGCTATGCTGTTGCTGCGGTGGGCGGCATTATTGTAGGAAACTTGATTGGTGCAGATAAGATTGACGAGGCTGAAAAAGGCGCAAAGGAATTTCTTAAAGTTACAGTTATTGCAGGAGCGTTTGGCGGGCTTTTGATATTCATTTCAATTCCGTTTGTTCTAAAATACGCTTCACTTTCAACTTTGGCAATGCATTATTTAAAGCAGATGCTTTTTATAAATGTCTACTATGTTATGGGAACTGCTGTTAACACAATGCTTATTGCCGGTGTTTTCCGTGCAGGCGGATGCACAAAATTCGGTCTAATCTGCGACACAATCGATATGTGGGGCTATGGAATTACAGCCGGAATTCTTACAGCTTTTGTATTCAAGCTTCCTGTTGTATGGGTTTACTTTTTTATGTGCCTGGACGAATTTGTAAAGTGGCCTTGGGTTTTCTCATTCTACAAAAGCAAAAAGTGGCTTAGAAACATAACTAGAAGTGAATATTAGGTCAAAATTCGAGT
>NZ_DBKJ01000044.1:0-4202 GCF_002297325.1 Treponema sp. UBA753
TCTCCTCAAGCACAGAGAGCCTTCTTCAGGCCCTCTCATTTCTCTTACGAATCTGACTGCCTATAAAACCCACCTGATGAAAACTTCTCTCCTATAAGCGTTTCTTGCTTTTGCTGTCCATCCCTGATTTATGCCTTTCAAAAAGCTTGCGGCTGACTGCCGCAGGTGGACATCAATATACCGCATATCACACGGACGTGTCAACACCTTAACACCGCTTTTTTCAACTTTTTTTGTTTTTTTTAATAACCCAAATGTCAAGTTTTATTAATCAACATAAAAACTGAATACGCAGCAGAAAAGCAGCAAAAGGCAAGCTTTACTGTGATGCCAGATGTCTAAAAAAAATGCGGGAGCTTGCCCCGAATGTCATTGCCGTACTTGACACCGTGATGTTTGCATACAAACTCGGTTAGCAATCTCGCAGAAGTCGTCATTATCCGGCTCGACCGAATAATCTCTAAATGACTGTAATATATGCATTTAGATTATCAACCGAGTTTCTTCCAGAAACATCGCAGCATCAAGCCCAATTTTGACATTAAATCATAAAAGTCGAAATTGAACCTAAAAGTATTCAAAAATGAAAACGCAAAATCAGTCCGTGCCACGGACATTTACACATCCGCATAGCGGACACATACATATCCGTGGCACGGACGTAGTCATATCCGCGATGCGGACTTGCACATATCCGCGACACGGATTTTTATTATAAGGTTGAATTTCGAATTTTAAATAAATTTACAAAAAAGGCATCTGAATTCATAATCACTTTCCTTCAATATAAGTTTTATCTTAACAGACTGAACTGCACAAATAATGAGCAAGCCGCACTACGACAGTATTTTCGGTGCGTAAAACGCACTTTCGCTCCCCCCCCTTGTTGTGATAGCCTTAAATCAAATCTATTAAGTCGGCGGACTTATACGCGGAGGAAAATTATGGTTCATTTTTGGATTATATTTGCAATTGTGGCGGGACTCGTCGGAGGATTTATGAAAAGTTGTACCGGCTGTGAGTCAAAGAAAGACAAAGAGGATGGGACAAAAGAGAAAGAGGCCGAGCCTAAAGAAACATCTTTCTTGCAGAACGCAGACAGCATGGAATTCACACTTTCTGACGGTTCTATAGCAACATTTTCAATCGTATAAAATAACGGGGGCGGAGTTTTTTCGTCCTGCGATATTTTGCCGTCCGTCGGGCGGTGCTTTATCTTGCTTGCTTTGGCGAAAAACCAAAGAAGTATAAGGAGGAAAAAAATGGCTTATACAAAACCACAGGTTGTCGCACAGAACTCAGTTTCTGGAAGCTATGCTGCTGGCTGTCCTGCTGACCACTCAACAATTGCAAACCGCAGTTTGTGCAAAAAATGCGAAATGACAAACTAAGCCTTTTGCTTTATGGTAGATTAAGCCCCGCCATGTAAAATAATGTGGGCTATTTTTTTATTCTGGAGAAAAAAATGGATTCTTCGCTTATAAATGGATTCATAACTGCGGGAGTTGCCCTTGCTGGCGTTGTTGCAACTACATTTGTTTCTGTGTATTCAATAAGACACAATGATATTACCCAAAGACAAAAAAGAAAAGTCAGTGAAATTCTTGATGACTTAATTGGATTTCATGAGCTGGAAGAAGTTTACATAGAAAAACTGGCGGAAGCTCGAAAAAAGAACGGTGATACGACATTTGTTACCCATGATGCAATTGTAAAAGAAACACGAAAAGCATTACGGGAGAAAAATATTGACTTTGACTTTTCTCCTTATGATGTGAATATTTATAGCAAAGCATTTAATATATCAAAGAATTAAAAAAGGATACATTCATGCTTTACCGACAGAAAAAAGACACTTATATAAGAAATTACGACGGCTTGGGCTACATAACAAGCACTGGGATTTTCAATGACCGCATTGTGAACGAAAGCGGAACGATTTTCCTTTGTGCATTGAGCCGAAAACCGCAGTCGCTCGACGAACTTATTGATAAAATTTTACCGCAATTCACCGATGTTGACCGCGATACAATCAAGAAGGATGCAGAAGAATTCTATGACACTCTTGTTCAGGACGGTTTCATCGTAAAAGGCGAAAACGAAGAAGAATTGAATGTCAAGGACATTGGCTTTACATATACCGCCGTTCAGCCAAAAACAATCCGAGAGGATTTTTCCCCGACAATCCAGCGTGCGGACAGCGATACTCAGGAATTTTTGGAAAAACACTTTAATGGAAGACCGCATCTCACGACTTTTCAGATTGAGCTTACAAGCAAATGCAACGAGCGGTGCGTTCACTGCTATATTCCGCATAAATTCAAGCTTTATAATATCAGCGATGAACTTTATTACAACACGCTGGAACAGCTCTCTAAAATGGGCGTTCTTTCCGTTACTCTTTCGGGCGGTGAATGTATGTGCCACCCGAAATTCAAGGAATACCTGCGGGCTGCCAAGAATTACGATTTTTATGTGAATATTCTGAGCAATCTTACGCTTCTTGATGACGAAATAATCGAAATTATGAAAGACAGCAATGTTTCTTCTGTTCAGACTTCTCTTTATTCAATGATACCTGAGCATCACGATGCAATCACACAGCTCAAAGGCAGTTTCTACAAAACCAGTGACAACATCTTAAAGCTCATAGAAAATGACCTTCCGCTTCATGTTTCCTGCCCCACGATGAAAGGCAACAAGGACGACTACGGTGATGTCCTTAAATGGTGTCATGAGCATAAAATCCGTGCCCAGACCGACTACATTATGATGGCGGCCTATAATCATGAGACAGAAAATCTTGCAAATCGTCTTTCGGTTGATGAGGCTGGAAAGGTTATCAGTGATGTTTTAAGCGGTGATATTGATTATCAGAAAGCAATTCTTTCCCCTGACTTTGTGAAACGCTGCAATGAGGCTGTGTTTAATCCAGAACGCCGTCTTTGCGGTGCGGGTGTTTCGTCGTGTTGCATGGTGGCAAACGGCAATGTTTACCCCTGTCCTGGCTGGCAGGAAATGGTCTTGGGCAATCTCAACGAAACTCCGCTCCAGGAAATTTGGGACAACTCGGAGAAAATCAATTGGATTCGCGGTTTAAAAATGAAGGATTTGGGACATGGCGAGTGCTGCAAGTGCGACAAGGCTGCGTTCTGTGCTCCGTGCATGGTTCGTAATGCAAACGAATCACCCACTGGCGACCCGCTTGAAATAAACCGCCACTTCTGTGCGGTTGCGCAAAAGAACAAGGAAATTGTCCTTAACTGGCGAAAAGCAAAACTAAAGGAACTTGGAAAATAGTTTGACCGACTATCATGTTCATATCGGGCAGTTTGAAGATGTCTACTATTATGCGGACAGAGTTTTCTCGGCATTAAAGACTTGTGGTACTGATGAAGTTTATTTTTCATCTACCACAAGCTGTATGTATTTTAAAGAGTGCTCCGATTTGACGGATAAGTCTGATTTGAAGGCACAAGCCCCATCTGCAAAAAATTTGTATGAGGGAATCAAGGAAGAGGTGAGCAATGCTCTTTTAGCCGCAAAAAAAATCGGAATAAAGGCATATGCTCTTTACTGGTGCGTGCCAGAACTTCATAAGTCTCTGGGGTTTTCCGTTTGTGAAGTGATGAAAACTCTTCCCTACGAGGGCTTTAAGATTCATCCGTTAGCACAAAAATGGAATCTTTCTGAGTCTTTTACGGCTTTACTTACTGAAGAAATTTTTTCTTATGCGGAACAAAATGGTTTGCGTATAGTAATTCATTGCGGCGATGATACAATCTGTTCTCCGCGTCTTTTTGAAAATCAAATAAAAAAACATCCTAAGGCTATCGTTCAACTTGCTCATTCCCGACCAGTTAACGACACGCTTTATATGCTAAAAAAATATCCCAACACAATCTGTGATACGGCATTTGCCCCAAAGTATGTTGTGGGTGAAATAAGAAATGCTGGTTTTTCCGATAGGCTCCTTTATGGTTCTGATTTTCCCATAACTCACTATAGAAAGATTGCTCCTAAAGAAGACCCGACGGAAAAAGAGTTGCTAGAGTTTTTAAACAACTAACTAATGTAGGAAAATAATTATGAAATACGTTGAATTTGGTGCAGAATTTGCAGATGGTGCAAATTTCTACAGTAATTGTGGAGCAAAGGTGAACTTGGAGCCACTGTGCCAGAATTGCGGGAAAATCACCTTT
>NZ_DBKJ01000065.1:0-57833 GCF_002297325.1 Treponema sp. UBA753
TCCAAGCGATGTCATCGCCGACTGTCTCAACTTTCCAGCCCGGGATTGTAGGAATAAGCATTGCGAGGTTTGTTTTTCCACAAGCAGATGGGAATGCGCCAGTAACGTATTTAACTTCGCCCTGTGGGTTTGTAAGTTTTAGGATAAGCATGTGTTCAGCAAGCCAGCCTTCTTCGCGTGCGATTACAGTTGCAATACGGAGTGCGAAACATTTCTTTCCAAGAAGAGCGTTTCCACCGTATCCAGAACCGTAAGACCAGATAAGGCGTTCTTCTGGGAACTGGCTGATGTATTTGTGTTCAACATCTGCGCAAGGCCAAACACCGTTGTCTTTTTCGCCGTTGTTGAGCGGTTTTCCGACTGAGTGAAGACATGGAACAAAGTCTCCGTCTGTGCCGAAGTATTCCCAAACTTTCTCGCCGGCGCGTGTCATGATGTCCATATTAAGAACAACGTATTCAGAATCCGTAAGTTCGATTCCGTATTTTGCAATCGGTGAGCCAAGAGGTCCCATGCAGAACGGAATAACATACATTGTTCTTCCGTGCATACATCCTGTGTAAAGACCTTTCATTGTAGCCTTGAGCTCTTTAGGATCAATCCAGTGGTTTGTAGGACCTGCATCCTCTTCCTTTACAGAAGAAATGAATGTGCGTGACTCAACACGTGCGACATCACTAGGAAGCGAACGGAAAAGGAAGCTGTTTGGCTTTTTTGTAAGCGGAGTTGCAAGGCCTGCATCAACGCATTTTTTCATAAGGCGGTCATATTCGGCTGTAGAACCATCGCAAACAACAACATTGTCCGGCTCACACATCTTAACACATTCTTCAATCCATGCCTTGATTTTGGCATGCTTGATGTCATTAACTGTCATTCGATTACTCCTATGCTTAGAGTCAGAATTGAAATAGCTTGAAGCCTTCTGATTCCATATAGAATAAATATACTTTTTTTTCTGATGATTTTCAATAGACGATGTAAAAAGAAGTTCATATCAATCTTGCAAAATCTATAATTTTTTCTTATCAATTAAATTTAGGCAAAAGCAATATTTAAAAATAAAAAAGGCAGCGTAAAACTGCCTTGAATCTAAAAAAAAACAACTTTGACCCTCGCGGGGTTCGAACTCGCTACCTACAGCTTAGGAGGCTGTCGCTCTATCCATAGTGAGCTAGGGGGTCATGGTATTCCAAAGGAAAGAAAAACAATCCTTTGGAAACATAAATTTTATTTGTCTTTTGCTCTTTCTACAAATGAACCGTCTCTTGTGTCGATTACAATTTTATCATCCGTGTTGCAGAACAAAGGAACTCTTACTTCCATTCCTGTATCAAGAGTTGCAGGCTTCAAAGATTTTCCAGAAGTATCTCCCTTAATTCCTGGCTCGCAATATGTGATTACACGGACAACATTGATAGGAAGTTTTACGCCAACTGGTTTTCCTTCATAATATGTGATTGTAACATCGTAGTCATCATCCGGAGAAATGTATCCAGCGTTGTCTCCAAGGTCTTCCTTTGAAAGCATAACATCTTCGTAAGTTTCCTGATCCATAAAGTGAAAATCATCACCGTCGATATAAGAAAGCTTTACATTTTTTTCTACAAGGTCAACATCGTCAAATTTTTCACCAGCGTCAAGACCCAAATCCTGAGTTCCGCCTGTAACAATATTTTTTACACGAAGCTTTACTGTAATTCCCTGGCGTCCAGCTTTCTGGCCAAGCATTTTCTGAACAATAAAAGGAGAGCCTTCAAACATAAAAGCTGTTCCAACTTTAATTTCGTTTGTTGATAACATAATAAACTTCCTTGATTATAAACTTGCTACTCGATTATATATGAACTGAAATAAAATTGCAACATTTCAAAATGCAGGCAAAATAAATTTACTTCAGCGCGGAATTTTTGCTTCAAGAAAGCTCAAAAGATTTTCCGCAAGATTTCCGTTCTTTAAAATTTCATTGGAAAACTTTTTAAATTCCAGTTTCAATTTTTCTGAATTTTTCAACAAAGAAAGAATTTCATTTTTCATTTCCAAATTTATTTCTTCAATTTCAGACGGAAGTTTTTTTTCTTCAAGAATTTCCAAAGCTTCCGGACAGCAACTGGCTTTAAAATTTCGATTGTACAAAAAAGAAAATTTTTCAATCTGCGGAATTTTTATTCTTTTCAAAAACGCATTCAACTTTACAATGTGAAATTCATCTTCCTGCGGATAAATATTCCATACAAACGGATTTCCCAAAAGACAGCAACGGCTAAACGAATCCTCTCCGCGCACAAAGGAAAAATCCATAAGCGACAAAAAAGCATCCCAAACTTCCTGTTGCATAAACGGAAGCAAAATAAAATCAACGCTAAATTTTTCAAAGGAATTTTTTGCCGAATCAGATCCAGCTCCAGGCGCAATAAAAACAAGAACTTTTTTTAAAAGAGAAAATTCTTTTATCGCAGAAGCCAAAAAATCAAAATTCTTTGGATAGGAAAAAACAAAAATTTTAAATGAAGCAGAAAAATCTTCTGAAAGAATTTTTTTATCAAGATTTTGTTTTGCAAGATTCAAGGCATATTTTTTTTCAGAAAGACAGCACATAAAATTTTTATCCAGAATCAAGCCGCCAGTTTTTTTTGTAAAGCCAGGCATGAAATTTATTTTTTTAATTTTTGCAGAACGCGTGCCGCTTTTTAATAGATGAAAATCATCAGCCCAAGATTCAGCTGTCAAATATTCAATGTTCACAATCTGAACATTCAAATTAAACTGCGGAAAAAATAAAATTTCTTCAAGCCATTCCGGGCGTCCGCACTGAAAACATTCCAAAATAAATTCCGGCGGATTTCTTGAAAATTCTTTTTTGCAAAGTTCATTGTCGTTCCAGTCAAAAATTTTCCATCCGCAGAATTCCTGGAACGACTTTGCCGAATCTATGCCATTTGAAATTTTTGCAAAGGAATCAAGGTTACTTACAACAAGGCGAATTTCAAGATTTTTTTTCAACTCAGAAAGAGCGCGGCACAAACGAAAAACAACTCCGATGTCGCCAAAATTATCAACGACTCTGCACAAAACTGTAATTTCCATAGAAAAATATTCTATCAAATTTTTTTACTTTGCGGCATTTTTTTTATTTTTTCCATAATAAAGTTTTTAATTCTTAAATTTTTTATTTGGAGTAAATATGAGAATTTTTTGTTTTTCACCTTTTGGATACGAAGGAAATCTTGTTACAGTTGAAGTTGATTTACGCCGCGGAATTCCTGCTGTTGATATAGTCGGACTTGCAGACAATGCAGTAAAAGAATCGCGGGAAAGAATGAAAAGTGCAATTATAAATTCCGGACTTTTATTTCCGCCTGAACGAGTTCTTATAAGCCTTTCTCCTGCTGACTTGAAAAAAGAGGGAGCCGGTTTTGACCTTGCAATTGCTCTTGCAGTTTTGTCAGCAAAAGAAGAATCTGAAAATGAAAACTCAGCATTTCAAACAGAACCAATTCTTGTGATTGGCGAACTTGAATTAAATGGAAACATACGGCCAGTGAAAGCAATCCATGCGGCGGCGGCAACAGCTTATGCAAGCGGAATAAGATACTGCATTGTTCCTGCTGCAAATGCAGAAGAAGCAAAAGAAATCCGCACAATGAAAATTTTTGGCGCAGAAAATTTAACAGAAGCTTTTAACGCCTTAAAAAATCCTGAATCATTTTCTGATTACAAAAGTTCGCATATTGAAGAGAAAAATGGAAGCACAATAAAAGACGCTGTTGAAATAAATGGAATTCTTTTTCCGCCAGAAGAATTTGAGTTTAAAGAAATTTGTGGACAACACGAACTTGTAAGAGGCTTGCAAATTGCAGCGGCTGGAAAACACAATCTGCTTGCGTTCGGACCTCCGGGCTGTGGCAAAACACTTTCATTGCAAAGATTTCCTGCGCTAGTTCCGTTGCTTACAAAAGAAGAAAGTCAAAGTGTAACTCGGATTTATTCGATTGCAGGAATTCTTCAAGCCGGAACAAGAATAATAAAAAAAGCTCCGTTCAGGCAACCTCACCAGACATCTACAATAGAAGGAATGTGCGGAGGAGGAATTCATTGCAGCCCAGGCGAAATTTCACTTGCGCATAATGGAACTCTTTTTTTAGACGAAGCCGCGGAATTTAGAACATCAGTCCTTCAGATTTTAAGAGTCCCTCTTGAAACAGGAAGCATAACTTTAAGCAGAGCCGGACGCTCCACAATTTTCCCATCAAATTTTCAACTTTTAATGTCAATGAATCCGTGCCCATGCGGAAATTACGGTTCAAAAGAAAAACTTTGCCTATGCTCTGCCAGATCAGTTGAGCAATACTGGAAAAAAATTTCAGCGCCGCTTTTAGACAGAATCGACTTAAGCATTCAAGTTGAAAAAGTTTCAATAGAAAGCTCAAATTCAGCACAAGGCATTTCAACATCAGAACTACGCAAAGAAATCGCTTCTGCAATAAAAACTCAGCGCAAACGTGGAAAAAGAAATTCAAGGCTTTCTCCATCGGAAATAAAAGAGTTTTGCCAAATGGATTCAGATGCAAAAAAAATTTTAGATGAAGCAACTGAAGCTCATGAGTTTTCACCAAGATCTGTTTCGAGCTGCATAAAAATTGCAAGGACAATTTCAGATATGAAAGAAGAAAATATAATCGGGAAAAATTCAATGGAAGAAGCTGTAAAATTTAAAAAGCCAGCAGGTGCAATGAATCTTTTGACATAAAAAAAAAGACCGAAAAGAATTCGGCCTAAAAATACCGGCTCAGAGACTTGAACTCTGACACGCTCGCGCGCAAAAGATTTTGAGTCTTTCGTGTCTACCATTCCACCAAGCCGGCAAGTAATAGTTAATATATCAAAAAATAAAAATAAAATCAAGAGGAAGTTTTAAAACTAATCTAGGTTTTGCAACTCTCTCAGGCAGAAAAAAAATGGAGGTTTTATTTTTGGAATCATTCTTGTATAATCATTTGTATGAATCTATAAAAAACATTTCATTTCAATTCGCATTGCAAAACTCATTATTTTTTCAGGAACCATCTATGAATTACACATTATTCGACAGAACACCAGAAGATATTTTAAAATCAGTTTTTGGCTATGAATCATTTAGACCGATGCAAAGAAAAATAATTCAAAATGTTTTGGACGGACGCGACACACTTGCAATCATGCCAACTGGAGGCGGAAAATCTTTATGCTATGAAATTCCAGCCCTAATTCTTCCAGGAATCACAGTCGTTGTTTCGCCATTAATTGCTTTAATGCAAGATCAAGTAGCGCAACTTGAATCCTATGGAATTTCTGCTGTCTGTTTAAATTCGTCTCTTGAAAGAAACTATTACCAAAAATGCTGCGAAAAAATTTTGTCAGGAAAAATCAAGCTTCTTTATGTTTCGCCGGAAGGATTGAATTCAGGCAGAATGATAAGACTGCTTCAAGAATCAAAAAGTTCTGTTGACTGCATTGCAATTGACGAGGCTCACTGCATAAGCGAATGGGGACACGATTTCCGTCCGGACTACATGGAAATAACTCATATAAGAAATCAGTTTCCAAAATCAGTTTTTCTTGCGCTCACAGCGACTGCAACAAAACAAGTTCAAGTTGACATTATAAAAAATCTTCGGATGGAAAATCCTGAAATATTTATGGCAAGTTTCAACAGACCAAATCTTTTTCTTCAAGTAATAAAAAAAGACAAGCCAATAGAACAAGTTTTAAATTTCATAGAAAATCATCCAAATCAAAGCGGAATAATTTATTGCTTTTCAAGAAAACAAGTTGATTTAGTTGCACAAGAATTGCATATAAATGGAATAAAAGCATTGAGCTATCATGCAGGGCTTGACGATGCGCAAAGAGCAAAAAATCAGCAGGCTTTTATTTCAGACAAAGCCGACATTATGGTTGCCACGGTTGCTTTTGGAATGGGAATTAATAAACCTGACGTTCGTTTTGTAATTCACTTTGATATGCCAAAATCAGTAGAGCAATATTATCAGGAAATCGGACGGGCTGGACGAGATGGATTAAAATCCGAAGCTTTGCTTTTATACAGCGCAGGAGATATTCACAAAATCAGATATTTTTTCAAGGATAACTTTGATTCTGCTAAATCAGAAAATCTTTTGCAAGGAATGATAAACTACTGCGAAAATTCTGTTTGCAGACGGCAAGCTCTTTTATCTTACTTTGGGGAAAGCTATTCCGATTCAAGACAAGACTGTGTTTCTTTAGAAAATTGCTGTGATATATGCGCATCAAAAAAAATAAATTATAATCGACCTCGTGCAATTCTACATAAAAAAATTCAAAGTTTTCCAAAGCCTTCAAAAAAACCTATGGGTGAACTTTTTGTTTCTGACACTTTAGAAAACAATGAAAAAATTTTACCAGAAAAACTTCGTGTGTGGAGAAAAAAGGCAGCGGAAGAATTAAATGTTCCGCCTTATGTTATTTTTGGAGATAAAACACTTTTTGACATTGCACAAAAGAAACCTTCAAATATAAAAGAACTTACAAACTGCTACGGAATAGGAGAAATAAAAGCTGAAAAATTTGGATACTTCATCTTAAAAATAATAAAAGAAAATACTCAATAATTTTTAAGATTGCTCTAAAATTCGTTTTGCTTTTTTTGCATTTGCATTTTTCTTTTTTGCGCCAAACTGATAGCCTTTAGGTTTTTCTTTTTCTTCTGGCAAAACTTCCTCTTCTGCGTCTTTTGCAATTTCTTCAACGGCGGCTTTTACACTTGAGTATCTTCCTTTTGCCCAAATATCAAGACCAGTGCCTTGAGTTGCAACATCATCGCTTGCAATATATTCCGCGCAAATATCGGCGAATTCAGAACGATCATATTTTGCAAATTCTTTTCCCAATGCATAACGCAAATTTTTCTGAATATCGCTTTTCAGTGCTGAACGGGCAAGCTCTATAACTTCTTTTGTTCCCGCATGATTATACTCCAGCAATGCCGCAGAAACTTTTGCTTTTGCAGCATCACCAATTTTCTTGTCTTTTAAAACACTTATTAAATAATCATTTCCCTCAGAAGTATTTAAATCTGCAATCACAGAATAGCACTTTTCCTTTACTTGCTTCTGCTCATCTTTATCTTTGCATCTAAAAATCAAAAAAGGAACAGCATTGTTAATTCTATTTTTTCCGACTGCGGAAACTGCTTCGAGCCTAACTTTATACTGAGAATCACGCAACGCCTGCGTAATTAAATCTGAAGATTTTTTATCATTGAAATATGAAATTCCTTTTATAACATAAGTTCGAAGATTCGGGTCATTCGATTCAAATAGCTCCACAAGAATATCTTCCGACTCAGGCTTTTCCATTGCGCCAATCGCTTCTGCAGCGTACATTCTAACAAAAGTATTTTCGTTTTCGTCTTTTGCAATTTCTGAAATTTTCTGCCAAGTTTCAACAGCCTTAATTCTTCCAAGAACACGCATCAGGGCTTGTCGCTGAGAAACATTCAAATCATCGCGGTCAAGATAATCAGCAAGAAAAAGCGCCTCTTCTCTTCCGCCAGTCTCACCTAACGCAGAAAGTGCTCCAGTAAAATACGCGTCCTCTTCTTTGTCAACCAAATCAACAAGGCCTGGATTGGCATCTTTTATATCAGCTTCAGAAATATATTTAAAGCATTTTTCAACAATTGAATTTTTTTCATCGTAAGGATCGTTTATGATTTCGACCGCATAAGAAGCAAGACATGGATCTTTTAACTTTGTGAAATACTCAAGAATTTTTTCTTTTACAGCAACGCTTTTTGTTTCTTGAAATAAATCATAAATTCCATCAACAAAACGATTGTCTTGATTTTTTGTAAGTTCATCAATCAACTCTGTAATCTGACCTTCAAGTCCGTATTTTAAAATGTCATTGCAGTTTTTTTCATAATTTTTGGAACGGTCAATATAATTTTTTGAAGTGTCATGCTTTTTCGGGCGGGCATCTGCCGGGTGAATTTTTTCTCTTGTATATTTGAATTTTATACTTTCTGAAGGCTGACTCCCAGAAATTGCATCGTAATTTTCAGTTTCTCTCTCATCTGGAATTTTTGAAGCTGCATTTTCAGGCAGAGAAGCATCCGGAATTTCTGGAGCTGAATTTTGCAAAGTTTCTTCTGAAACAGTTTCATCTAGCGCAGAACTTTGAGTTTGAGAATTTTCAGATTCAGACAAAACATTTTCAATAACTTCTGGCGCAGAAGATTCTTGTGACCAAGCAAAAGCAAAAATCAATGAAACAGCAGCAATTAAAAATTTTCTCTTCATTTTTTCTCCGGACAAGTCGTTTTAATTATCGGCATCAAAGTTCATTTGAATGAAAATTATCCAAGAATTTTTTTTTGTATTCTTCAAATTTATCATTTTCTATTGCAGAGCGAATTTCTAAAATCATATTGTGCAAAAAATAAAGATTATGATAACTTGCCAACATAGAAGAAAGAATTTCCTGTTCGCGGAAAATATGCCGCAAATACGCACGCGAATAAGTTTTGCATACTTTGCAATTGCATTCAGAATCAAGCGCGGAAAAATCACGTTCAAATCTTTTTTGCTTAATTGAAAGCATTCCTTTGTGATGAAAATAAAGTCCATGCCGGGCAATTCGCGTAGGCTGAACACAGTCAAACATATCAATTCCATTTGAAACCGCATCAAGAATATATTCAGGAGTTCCAATTCCCATAACATACTTAGGCTTGCTTTTTGAAAGAAACTGAACTGTGTATTTTAATTTTTCAACAAAAACACCAGCAGGCTCTCCAACACTTAATCCGCCAATCGCAAGACCTGGAGTTCCAAGTGAATCCACAAATTCCGCACTTTCTTTTCTAAGGTCATCAAAAAAATTTCCCTGGACAATCGGAAATAAAATTCCTTTGTAGCCATTTTCAGAATGAATTTTCCATTCTTTTATCGCACGCATAGCCCAATCAGAAGACAAGCGGAAGGCACGTTCAGCCTCGCGACGTTCAACACCATATCCAGAGCAAACATCAAGCTGCATTTGAATATCGCTGTTAAGCTTTACTTGGGTCTGAACAACATTTTCTGGAGTAAAAAAATGCTTGCTTCCATCAATTGTGCTTCTAAAGGCAACTCCTTCATTTTCAATTTTCCTAAGATTTGAAAGAGACCACACTTGAAAG
This sequence comes from Treponema sp. UBA753, assembly GCF_002297325.1. NCBI lineage: Bacteria > Pseudomonadati > Spirochaetota > Spirochaetia > Treponematales > Treponemataceae > Treponema > Treponema sp. UBA753. The sequence goes on from NZ_DBKJ01000065.1 coordinate 9,206, forward strand.
CCACCAGAATCTGTAAGAAAATTTCTGTTCCATTTTGTAAATCCGTGAAGTCCGCCGGCTTCAGAAACAATGTCAGCACCGGGACGAAGATAAAGATGATATGTGTTCGCAAGAATAATTTCAAAGCCGATTTCTTCTAAATCATCTTTGGTCAAAGCCTTTACAGTTCCCTTTGTTCCAACCGGCATAAAAACCGGAGTCTGAACATCTCCGTGCGCCAAGTGAACAACTCCAGTTCTAGCGCAAGAATTTTTATCTTCATGGTGAATTTCAAAAAAATTTTTTATCATAATGTTTTGCCTCATTTTTCAATTTTTAAGTTTTAGCATATTTCAATAAAACACAGCTTATAATTATAAAAAGCACAACTGGACTCCATGCTCCAAACAAAGGCGGAATAGCTTGAAACTTTGCCATAAGCATTGTAATCATCTGAAGAACATAAAACAGAACAACCGCCGTTATGCTCATTGCAAGGCTAACAAGCAAAACATTTTTACGAGTTTTTCCGCTAAGTCCAATCGCTAAAAAAACAACAATAAAAACAACAAAAGGAAACGAATATTTTTTGTAATAAACAGATTTTTCCTCTGCACTCGGAAGTCCTGCTTTCTCAAGATGCTCTATGTATTCTCTTGCTTCTTTCGTGTTCACCTGCTCAACAGAAATTGTATTATTTCTAAAAGTTTCTGGCGGTTCCAAAAGACGTTCCTCTAATCTTTTTTCCAAATCGCAAGCTAAAAAATTTCCATCTTGAAATTTATATTCCACTGCATTTTCAAGTTTCCAAGAATTATTTTTCCAAAAAGCTTTTTGAGCATAGATAACTGCATCAGGCTTCTTGGTTTCAGTTCTAAACAAAATATAAAGTTTTGAAAGAGATTCCGCTTTATTATTGAAAAAATCCGCCTTGTAGATTATATCTCCGCCTTCCGCCATAATTACAATTTTGCTGTTGTTTAAAGATTTTTCCTTTGACAAAACCGATTCCTGCAGCTGCGTTTTTTTGAAAAATGTCGGAACAACAATATTATCCTCAAAAACAAAAAGCGCAAAACTCATTGCAACAGCAACAGCAAGCAATGGAAGTGAAAATTTAAAAAGTGAAATTCCAGATGCAAAAACCGCAAGCAATTCATTCCGAGCATAAAAATCACTAAGCATATAGGCGGTCGCAAAAAGCATTGCAATCGGAACAGCATACCAGACTGCTTTTGGAATATAATAAATAAGAATCAAAGCAACATCGTGCGTGGAAACATTTTTTGAAATATAATTCCACAGATTCATAAACAAATCTGTTAGGCAAAGAACAAGAACAAAAAACATAACTGCGCCAATAAAAACTGGAAAGAAACGTTTGAGCATGTAAAAAACAAGTTTCATTTTTTCTTGAGCCTTATATAAAGAATGATTCCTAAAATTCCTATTACAAAATTAGGAGTCCACATCATCCAAAATCCGTTGTATCCTCCGCGAATTCCAAACATCTGTCCGATTATTGTTGCTGACCAGTAAAGAACTGAAAGTATTATTCCGAATATAAGTCCAAGCGTTTGCCCGTCTTTTTTTCCGAAGATTAATGCAAGAGGAAAAGCAAGCAATGCGAAAAAAAATGATCCAAAAGGAACAGAAAATTTTTTATTACATTCAAGTATAAAAGTGTTTAATCTTTTTTTTGTTGAAGAATTTTCCTGCTTCATTTTTTTTATTCTTTTTATCAAATCCCATGATGTCATTTCACGTGGCGAAGTTCCATTGCTAGAAGAAATAATAGAATCTTCAAAAATATTCAGTCTCAGTTTTTCAGCTGAAATCGACTCATAGTTTTTCACTTCTGATTTGTCAAGACTTAAGACAACAGGACTGTTCATATCAAGCTGCATAATTACGCCCGGGGCTGAAGATTTTTTCACGTCGGAATTTTCAGCCATTATAATCCGTTGAACACCGTTTTTTTCTGAGTCAAACAAAACAATATCAGAAACATTATTTTTATTTACATTTCCAATCACCAAAGTTGAATCATTCATTCTTTTTATAGATTTCGATTCAAGCTCGATCGCAGGATTTGAGACAATAATCTGCTTGAAAAGCCGGTTGTATTTTAAAGTTCCAATCGGAAGAAAATAGTCATTCATAATAAAACTAAAAACTGAAATCAAAAGTCCCATTGCCAAAACAGATTTTAAAATCAAACTGTAACGCTGGCCGCTTGCCCGAAAAATTAAAATTTCATTGTCGGTAACAAGTCTGCCAAGGCACATTAAAAATCCAACAAGAGTCGCAAATGGCGCAGACTGTGAAATCACATTTGGCAAGCAATACAAAATCAGTTTTAAAACAGAATTTACAGGAACTCGTTTTTTTAAAATAGTTTCAGCAAGCAAAAGAATTTGATTTACAAAAAACACGACAAAGAAAAAAACAAAGCAAATTAAAAAGTAAAGCAAAAGTTCCTTTGCAATGTAACGGACTAAAATATTTGACTTTACAAAATTCAGTTTGAAAATTTTCTTTGCGAAAAAAACTTGCATTCTTACACAATTAATTTTTCTTCCAATCGAAAATCCAACTGTGTAAATTTTTCTTTGCAATTCAAATCGCTTTAGTTTTTTAAATTTTCGTTTAAAAAAAAGAAAACAAAAAGCAATCTGTTTTCTAGCAAAAACAATCGTTGAGTCTATTTCATTGTAAACAAATTCAAAAACTTTTTTTGCCAACATCAATATTAGACACCAGTGCTTCCGAAGCCTCCAGCTCCACGCAAAGTTTCAGAAATGAAATCCACTGGAATAAAATTCGCTGTTGTAACTGGAGAAATTACAATCTGGGCAATTCTATCTCCGCTGTTCACTGTAAAATCATCTTGACCAAAATTAGCAAGAATAATTTTAAGCTCGCCGCGATAATCGCTGTCAATAGTTCCAGGAGAATTTAAAACAGTAATGCCATTTTTTAAAGCAAGTCCGCTTCTTGGACGAACCTGAATTTCATAGCCAGATGGAATTTCAAAAATCAATCCAGTAGGAATCAAAGCACGCTCGCCTTTTTTTAGAACAATCGGCGCATCCAGCAAAGCACAAACATCAGCACCAGCGGAACCTTCTGTTTTATAAGCTGGCATAACAGCATTTTTTTGTGCAACAATTTTCAAATCTATTTTTTCCAACATAATATTTCCTTTTTGTGTTTTGAAGAAAGCGTAGGTCCATAAACAAGCGAAGATTTTTTTTCTTCATTTAAAAGATTTTTTATGAAACTGATTATATCATTTTTTTCAGTCGAACGTATACTATTCAAAATTTCTTCAGTTTCGTAAAGCGGAAATCCCATTGAATAAAAATTCCAAAGCCGTTGCATTAAAAACGCAGTTCTAGTTTCCCCAAGAATTTCAGAACCGCACAAACGCTCTTTTGAAATTTCAATTTCTTCATCCGAAATCTGATTTTCAACAAAGCCTGAAATTTCTTCTGAAAGTTTTTTGTAGACTTCCGTTGCTTTTGTTTTTTCACAAACAGCATAAGCACACCAAAGTCCCGCATTTTCATAAGTTGTATAAAAACTTCCAACTGAATAGCAAAGTCCGGATTTTTCACGAAGCGAAGAAAAAAGGCGGCTGCTCATAGTTTCTCCGGCGGCGGAATTAAAAATCAAAAGTGAAATGTAATCTTTAAAAGAAAGATTTGAGGAAAGCGGATACAAAGAAAAAATTTGCGTCTGATTAAATTTAGCTTTTAGAATCCGATTCTCTGTATTCCAAACAACTTTCTCTGAAAAATGAAGATGCTTAAAAAATTCCTGAGAAGGTTTGTGCTGTGGAAGTTTCTGCAAAGTTTCAACAAGAATGTCTTCAAAAATTTTTCCGCAAACAATCACAACAAGCTCGCCCTCTGTAAAATATTTTTTATACCAGTCAACCATCTGCTCCCGCGTAATCGAGTCAACGTCATCAGAAGTTCCTGTTATTGCAAGGCTAAGTTTTTGGTTCGGCCAGACACAAGAGGCAACTTCATCCATTGCAGAATCATCAGGATCATCCAAGACAGCAAGAATTTCACTTTGGACAACGCCGCGCTCTTTTTCCATTTCTTCAGGCGGAAAAGTACAATTTGAGCTCAAATCGCAAAGAGTTTCCAAAGCAGTTTTATAGTTTTCAAAATTTTCAGAAGGAACAGTGCAGTAAACGCCTACATTTTCGCGCTCGGTAAAAGCATTGAAAATTCCGCCCATTCTGTCAAAGATAAGAGATATGTCCCGGTTTGATTTTGTTTTTGTTCCTTTAAAAATCATGTGCTCGGTAAAATGGCTGATTCCATGCTCACCTTCATTTTCAAAACGGCTTCCAACTGAAAAGTAAAAGCCAAACGTTGTAACTTTTGAATTTGCAACTGGCTGAGTAATAAGCGTTATGCTATTTAAAAGATTTTGTTTTTTTGCGAGCATGAAATGATTTTAGCAAATTTCAAAAAGTTTTGCATCAGATTGAAATTTTTCAAAGACAAAAAAAATCCGCCTGCAAATTTACAGACGGATTCAATCAAACTTAAATAAACTTATTTGTTTTCAATTGCATCAATATAGCTTAAATTCAAGCGCCCCATTTTGTCAACTTCAAGCAATTTTACAGGAATAACCTGTCCTTCCTTGAGAACATCGCTTACTTTTTCAACACGATTTCTTGAAAGTTTTGAAATATGGCAAAGGCCTTCTTTTCCCGGAAGAATTTCTATAAATGCGCCAAAGTCCATAATACGTTTTACAGTTCCCTGATAAATTGTACCTGGCTCTGGATCTTCACAGATTCCCTTTATAGCGGCTTTTGCAGCATCAGTAGAAACGCCAGACTTTCCGTAAATTGTAACAGTTCCATCATCTTCAGTATTGATTGTAACATTATACTGCTGACAAAGTGCTTTTACATTTTTTCCGCCTGGTCCAATCAAAGCTCCGATTTTATCAACAGCGATTTTCATTGTTTCAATTTTTGGAGCGTAAGGGCTGATTGGCTGAGGCTTGCTGATGCATTTTTCCATTATATCAAGAATGTGATTGCGTCCGCGTTTTGCCTGCTCAAGAGCGCGTCTCATAATATCCATTGAAACACCGGCAATTTTTATATCCATCTGGAATCCTGTAATTCCATCACGGGTTCCTGCAACTTTAAAGTCCATGTCGCCAAGATGGTCTTCTTCTCCCAAAATATCAGAGAGAATTGCATATTTCTTGTACTGAGGTCCGTCTGTGATAAGTCCCATCGCAATTCCGGCAACCATTTTCTTCATAGGAACACCAGCAGCAAGCAAAGACAAACATCCGCCGCAAGTTGAAGCCTGAGAAGAAGAACCGTTAGATTCCATGATTTCAGAAACAACGCGGATTGTATAAGGAAATTCACTTCTTGAAGGAATCATTGGAGCTAAAGAACGGCGCGCAAGATTTCCATGTCCAATCTCACGGCGGCCAGTTGTAAGCTTTCCAACTTCACCAACTGAATACGGAGGGAAATTATAATGAAGAATAAAGTTTTCACTTCTGTCGCCTTCAATGTCATCGTAAACCTGCTCGTCCATTGCAGTGCCCAAAGTTGTTACAGCCAAAGACTGAGTTTCGCCACGAGTAAACAAAGCAGAACCGTGAGGACGAGGAAGAACATTTACTTCACAAGTGATAGGACGAATATCTTCTGTGCCGCGTCCGTCAATGCGAAGTCCTTTTTCAAGAATGCTTGAGCGAAGCAAATCATACTGAATGTCATCAAACAAAGTATTAAAAAGTTTCGCCTGAATTTCATCTTCAAGCTGCTCTGAATATTTTTCAGCAATCTTAGCTTTTACAGCCTTTACAGCATTTCCGCGCGCCATTTTTCCTTTCTGGAAACAAGCTTCCTGCATAAGAGGAATAGCTTCGGCTTTGATTGCATCTGCGTTTTCAAGTTTAACATCAAGCGGTGAAAGCGGAAGTTTTTCTTTTCCGGCAAGTTTTACAAGTTCCTCCTGAAGCAAGCACATATCGGTAATAAATCCCTGCGCCTTTTCCAAAGCTCCAAGCATAACCTCCTCTGAAACTTCGTTTGCGCCGCCTTCAACCATTGTAAAACCGTCTTTAGTTCCGGCAACAACAATTTCAAGCTGAATTTTTTCCATCTGCTCATAGGTCGGATTCAAAATGTACTCGCCATTCAAATATCCAACGCGAACGCCTGCAACAGGTCCATGGAAAGGAATGTCAGAAATAGAAACTGCCGCGCTCGAAGCAAGAACTGCAAGAATGTCAGGAGGATTTACGCCGTCAATAGAAACGCAAGTCGGAACAATCTGAATTTCACGGCCAAAAGATGTTTCAAAAAGAGGACGCATAGGACGGTCAATAAGACGGCTTACAAGAATTTCCTTGTCCTTTGGACGGCCTTCACGCTTTACAAATCCGCCAGGAATTTTTCCAGCAGCATAAAATTTTTCATTGTACTCAACTGTAACAGGAACAAAATCCAGTCCTTCTTTTGCTTCACTTGAAGCGCAGACAGTTGCAATCACAGCAGTTCCACCAATCTGCGCATAAACACAGCCATTCGCCTGCTTTCCAATTTTCCCTGTTTCAAGAATAAGTTCCTGATCACCAATTTTTCTGGTTACTCTTTGTATCATAAAAGTTTCCTAAATGTAGCTTTTTATGAACTTCTGATTATCCACAGATTACATCGATTCCCATTTCATAGAAATCCATATAATCGGTGGACTGACTCTTATCAGAATATTCAAAGGGAAATTCGTTCGAATCCACCTTAAAAAAACAACGGCAGTAAATTCACTTTTGAATTCAGCTGCCGTCATCATCCATTTTTTTTTGCCAAATTACTTGCGGATTCCAAGCTCTTTTATAAGAGAGCGGTAGCCTTCAAGATTTGTGCGCTTAAGATATTTCAAAAGCTTGCGGCGAGCACCAACAACTTTTAAAAGACCACGCTGTGCGCAAGTGTCTTTTGGGAAAGTTTTGCAGTGTGCTGTAAGCTCTTTAATGCGCTCTGTCATCAAAGCAATCTGAACATTTGAATTTCCAGTATCGCTTGCGTTTGCTCCAAATTTTGAAACGATTGAAGCTGTTGTTTCTTTTGTAAGTGCCATTTCTTACTCCTAATAAAAATTTTATTATTTTCAGTCCTTCGATTTTTACAGGGAATAAAAGTGGCGCTTTGTATTCCAAGCAAAATCACAACGGAATGAACTGTTTACATTTTACTGATATAGAAAGAAAAGTCAATGTTAAGCCGAGCGGAAAACTTTTCTGATAATCAGCAAAATTTTATTTCGACTGTTTTTTCTGCAATTCCAGATGTCGCAAGCGCAATTTTAATATTTTCGTTTTCAATTTCAAGAGTTGTGTGAAAAATATTTCCGTCAGAATCAAGTGCTGCAACTTTGTAAATTCCATTCTTTGGCAAAACCTGATTTTTTTCATTGCGGAATTCAAAAATTGAATTTTCATTTCCAGCTGATTTTTCTTTCAATGAAATTCCGCGGACATCCAAAGCAAACGGGCGCAAAAGCATTTTCTGCGCGCATATAAAATTTCCTGCAAGAATTTCTTTTTTTATGCGGCTTGAACTGATTTTTTCATCTTCAAAAAAAACATAATCTTGTCTGCAAAGCTCGAAGTTTTTTTCTTGTGAAATTTTTTCAAGTTCTTCCATATCAAGCAAGCCTTTGTAACCGCATTTAAAATCGCTTCCTTCAACAAGAAATTTCATTCCGCAAACTGAAATCAAAGTTTCGATAAAATCAGCACCTTCAATTTTTGAAAAATCCTGCGTAAAATCAATCACAACCGCAAAGTCAAGTCCAAGTTCCTTGAAAAATTCCAGACGCTGCTCAAGAGTAAAAATCGAACCAGTTCCGTCATTTTTTATCTGCGAAGAAAAAGTTATAATTCCTGAAACAAAATTCTTTTGAGCAACGGCAGTTTTTATAAGCGCAACATGACCTGCATGAATAGCTTCAAAACTTCCAATTGTAAGAGCGCAGCCTTTTGATTTCCATTCAATTGGAAAATTCAAACTGCAAAATTCATTCCAAGAAAAAACTTTGAATTCTTTTTTTTCTGGCGGAACAACAAAACCGTAAGAAAGTTTTGCGTCTTTGTTCTTGCAGATTATTCCGGCAAAAGCCCCAGACGAATAAAAAACAGCAATTTCATTTTCAACATTTCCACAGTTTACAATGTCAAACATTTTTTGTGAAAGCGGACGTCCATTTAAATATGACTTTTCAAATTCAGGCTTTAAAATATCGCAACTGAAACCGCAAAGAGACGCCAGTTTCTGAGAAAAAAGCAAAAAGTGATTTCTAATGTCCTGAATTTTTTCAACTGAATCTTCACGGCGTTTTTTTATTTTTTGTTCAAACGGAAGATGAATTTTTTCTTTTTCCCTTTGAAAATAAAAAGCGTTTTGAATTCCGTTTTCTATTGAAAACTCTTTTAGCTCTCCAAAGCAAGCCGCATCTTTTAATTCAAACGGTCCGACTTTAGTCCGCCTCAAAGCGCATAAATGGGCACAAGTTCCAAGACTAGAGGCAATGTCTCTTGCAAGCGCGCGGATGTAAGTTCCTTTTGAGCAGACAATTTCAAGCAGCGCATAAGAACAAGAGTCATTTTCTGAAGGCTCTTTAAAATCAAGAAGTTCATTTTTGTAAACAAAAACTTGCCTGCTTTCAAGATGAATTTCGTTTCCGCCGCGAACAAGATCACTTGCGCGTTTTCCGTCAACATGAAGCGCAGAATAAACAGGCGGCACTTGAAGAACTGCTCCAGTAAATTTTTTCAGCGCAGATTCAATTTGTTCTTTAGAAGCAGCCGCGCCAGTTTTTATAACATCGCCAGTCGGATCAAGAGTGTCAGTTTCTTTTCCGAAGCAGACAACAGCCTGATAAGTTTTTGTAAATGAAGTTATATGAGGAACAAGATGCGTAAGATTTCCAGACAAAACAACGAGCAAGCCTTCAGCAAAAGAATCCAAAGTTCCCGTATGCCCGACTTTTTCAGTTTTCAAGGCATGCTTTATGCTCCAAAGAGAAGAAAAACTTGTAATTCCCGGAGTCTTTGCATAGAGCATAACCCCGGAAACTTTATTCTTGGTCTTCTCTGGCATCTTGCTCATTCTGGCTGATTTCAATTTGCCTAGATTCATTTTCCAGCGCGTTAAGTTTTTGAACCATTTTATAGCCTTCTTTCATGCTGAAATCTGCTACAAAAGTAAGTTTTGGAAATCTATAGATTGAAACTTTTTTTGCAATTGTAGACTGGATAAATCCAGCCGCGCTCTGCAAGCCTTTTACTCCGCGCTCAACAGAAGCATCATCCAAAAAAGACGAAACATAGACTTTCGCACATGACAAATCTTTTACAACTTCCACGCGGTTAATTGTAAGAAATTCATTCACACGCGGATCTTTTACTTCGTGGCGCATTATAAGATTGGCAATTTCTTCCCTAAGCTGGTTTCCCAGCCTGTTCATTCTATACTGTCCCATTACAAATCCTTTTATTCAGCAGAATCCTCACTAGCGGCATTTTTCTTTTCTGCTTCTGCTTGTTCATCTGCCAAAGTTTTTCCGAGCTTGCGTTTAACTTCGATTGTCTCAAAAGCTTCAAGCTGGTCTCCAATCTGAAGATCCTGCCAGTTTTCAATTCCGATACCGCATTCAAATCCATCTTTGACTTCCTTTGCATCGTCCTTGAATCTTTTAAGAGAAGCAATTTTTCCAGTGTAAATAACAACGCCGTCGCGGATAACATTTACGCTGCAAGTCTTTTTGATGACACCATCTGTAACGTAGCATCCGGCAATAACGCCAATCTTTGGAACTTTGAAAGTGTTGCGAACTTCCGCAGTTCCTGTTGTTTCGTCTTTTGTGTCAGGCTGAAGCATTCCTTCCATAGCCTGCTGAATTTCTTCAACACACTTGTAGATAATGTTGTACTTGCGAATTTCAACTTTTTCCTGTTCAGCCAAAACTTTTGCCTTTGGAGTCGGGCGGACATTGAATCCGATAATAATTGCATTTTCATCAGCGGCGGCCAAAGTAACATCGCTTTCATTGATTGCGCCTGCGCTTGAATGGATAACAACAAGCCTAAGTTCCTTTGTGCTGAGTTTTTCAAGAGAAGTTTTAAGGGCTTCCGCAGAACCTTGCAAATCAGCCTTGATGATAACCTTGAACTCTTTGACTTCGCTTGCTTCAATTGTTGAATACAAATTGTCGAGCGTAACTTTTTTGACAGCCTTTGCATCTTCAAAGCGTTTAAGTTCCTGACGTTTTGCGGCAAATGCGCGCGCATCTTTTTCAGTTTCTGTAACCTGAATAGGATCTCCGGCATTCGGCATAGCTTCAAGTCCAAGAACTTCCACTGGCATTGAAGGAGTCGCTTCTTGAATTTTTTGTCCGCGGTCATTGAAAATAGCACGAACACGTCCTGAATAAATTCCTGCAACCAAAGGATCACCGATGTGCAAAGTTCCGCGCTGAACAACAACAGATGCAACAACACCGCGTCCTTGGTCAGTACGGCTTTCAATAACTTTTCCTTCAGCGCGACAATCATACTGTGCCTTAAGTTCAAGAACTTCAGCCTGAATAAGAATTGCATCCAGCAAATCATCAATTCCCTGATGCTTCAATGCTGAAATATTTACATACTGAGTGTCGCCGCCCCAAGCTTCCGGAGTAAGTCCAAGCTCAGAAAGCTGTGTCATAACTTTTTCAGGATTTGCATCCGGCTTATCAATTTTGTTGACCGCAACAATAATTGGAACTTTTGCATCCTTTGCATGGTTTATAGCTTCCATTGTCTGAGGCATAACGCCATCGTCCGCCGCAACAACAAGAACAACAATATCTGTAATCTGTGCACCGCGCGCGCGCATCATTGTAAACGCTTCGTGTCCCGGTGTATCAAGGAAAGTAATTACGCCCTTCGGAGTTGAAACCTGATAGGCACCGATTTTCTGCGTAATTCCACCTGCTTCTCCAGCGGCAACATCAGCATTGCGGATTGCATCAAGAGTTTTCGTTTTTCCGTGGTCAACGTGTCCCATGACAGTAACAATCGGAGGACGAGTACGCTCACCTTCAGAGCTTCCCTTGTCGCTTTCAATAACAGTTTCATCGTAAAGACTTACAAGATGAACCTGACAATTGTATTCAGAAGCAAGAATTGTCGCCGTGTCAGAATCAATGGACTGATTGATTGTAACCATCATTCCCATTGACATAAGTTTGCCGATAATTTCGCTTGCCTTAAGATTCATTTTGCGGGCAAGATCTGAAACAGAAATTGTCTCCATGATTTCAATTTTCTCTGGAACAACACTTGCCGGAGTTGAATCATGTTTTTTGTTCTGATAAAGTTCTTCCTCGTCAAAGAAATCTTCTTTATCTTTTCTATTATAAACTTGTTTTTTACCCTTGAACTGTTTTTTAGCCGGAGCTTTGTTTCCTGCAATAGCTGAAGGATCTGCAAATCCGCCTGGACGAGGTCCGCCAAATCCTGGGCGCCCTGCTCCACCAGCAAACCCGCCTGGCCCGCGATTAAAGCCACCTGGACCACGGTTAAATCCACCAGGCTGTCCGTTGTTTCTGTTGAATCCGCCTGGCCCGCGATTGAAGCCTCCGCCAGTTCCATTTCTATTGAAACCGCCTGGACCACGGTTAAATCCGCCAGGTTGCCCGTTGTTTCTGTTGAATCCGCCATTTGGATTTCCGCGGAAAGAACCGTTGCGGTTTCCAAAATTTGATCCCTGCGGATTGCTACGGTTAAAATTATTTTGTCTTTCGCGGTTTTGGTAGCTTTCTCTAGCTTGACTTCCAGTGAATCCGCCATCTCTGCGGCCGCTTCCATTATTTGAATAACGGCTTCTTCCGCCGCTCAAATTTCCTGCCTTAACATTAGGGCGAACATTAGGAAATTCCAAAGTCTGAACCTGAGGCTTTGCAGTTTGGGCAACAGGAGCAACTGGCTTCTTATCTTCCGCTGAAATAGCCTTTTCCTGGGAAACAGGAACTTCAGTTTTTGCATCCTCAGATTTAACAGATGAATCAGGAGTCTTTTTAGACACTACGTGAATTCTTTTTTTCTGTTCTTGTTTTGCCGCCTCTGCAGAAGGAGCTTTTCTTTTTATAACAATCTTCCGCTTTGGACTGGCTTCCCCTGCAGGATGAGAGTCCTGTACATGCTTATTTAAAACTACGCCTGTCTTTTTCTCTGATTCATCTGCCATACTGTATCCTATTACCTCTTACTCTTCTTCAAATGAGAATTCAACACCGCATTTCGGACATCTTGTCATATCCGGTGTAATTTTTTCACCGCATTCAGGACAGAAATATTCTTCTTCTGAAGTTTCCTCTGCCGAATCTGCTGTCTGCTGCGGCTCTTCCTCATCTTCAAATTCAACGTTTTCATTTATAATTGAATAGACTTCATCTAGCTGTTCTTTTGTTACACCGTCAAGTCCATTCAACGCTCCGCTTTCATAAGACGAAACGAAAACTTCTATATCATCATATCCGGCTTCCTTAAGAATTTCAGCAACACGCTGGTCAACACCAGGAAGCTGCGCAACTGTAAGAATTTCCTCATACGATTCGTTTTCTGAACCGCCAAAGAGTTCTTCCGCCGCTCTTCTTGTGTCATTTTCAACAAGATCTTCATCTGTAACCATAGCTTCGGTTTTTACATCGATTGACCAGTTGCAAAGACGGTTTGCGAGGCGAACGTTCAAACCTTGTTTTCCAATCGCAATAGAAAAGTTCTCGTCAGAAACAACAGCAAGCGCCTCTCTTTTTTCAGCATCTTTAATTACAACATGCTTTACTTCGGCAGGCGAAAGCGCATTTTTTATAAACACATGAGGATCTTCATCATAGCGCAAAACATCGATTTTTTCGCCTTCAAGTTCACGGATTACATTCTGAATACGAACACCTTTCAAGCCAACGCAAGCGCCAACAGGATCCACATCGATTTTGTTTGAAGCCACAGCAATTTTTGTTCTGTAGCCAGGCTCGCGCGAAATGCTTTTTACAGCAATCGTATTATCCTGAATTTCAGGAACTTCAAGTTCAAGAATGCTTTTTACAAAATTTTCATCTGTACGGCTAAGCACAACCTGAATTCCAGAAGGAACTTTTTTTACATCCTTTACCAAAGCCCTGATTCTGTCGTTCTTTTCATAAACTTCACGAGGACTCTGATATTTTACAGGAAGCACGCCTTCAACTTTTCCAAGCTCAACATAAATATTTCCTTTATGCTCGCGCTGGTAATATCCAATTATAATCTGTCCGATTTTTTCCTTGTATTCATCAAGAAGCTTTTTACTAGAATTTTCATTCAAATCCTTGTGAGCTTCCTGTTTTCCAACGGAAACTGCGCCGCGCTCAAAATCGCGTTTTGGATCAAGCGGAATATCAAGAGTATCATGAATCACAGCTTCTGGAGCAAGTTTCTGCGCTTCTTCAAGTTCAATTTCAATAACAGGATCATAAACGCCGTCAACAACAGTTTTGCGCGCATAGACATTCACATCCGACATATCATCTGCAAATTTTACAATGCAGTTGTCATAGCCTTTTCCAAATGATTTTTGATACGCCGCAAGAATCATTCTCTCTATAGTCTGCCTGATTGAAGATTCATCAATTCCTTTTTCTGCAGAAAGTGCACGGATTGCATCTGCCATTTCTGACATAACAAAGCCCCCTTATAAATGTAAAAATTTTGCTTTAGCAATATCAGCATAGGCAACAGACTTTTCGCCGCCGCCTTCTATTTCCAATGTAACTTGATTTTTATCTGAAGATTTTATTTTTCCGCAAACCCAGTCATTTATATTTTTATCCCAGACGCGGACTTCTCTTCCTGTAAAAATTTCAAACTCAGCCGCATTTCTTAAAGTGCGTTCAATTCCCGGCGAACACATTTCCATAGAAATATCGTCTTCATTTTTCCCAAGGATTTTAACCATTTCTGAAAACAATGCGCGGTGCGCTTTTGCGCAATCTGAAACACCAATGTCTTTTTGGGAATCCGCCGAAGATATTACAGCAGAAATATTAACCTTGCCATTCTGCGGAACAACATGAAGCTCCACGAGCTTAAAACCTTCCGCAGACATCACAGCGGAACATTCATTAAAATACGGAATATTCTCGAAAGAACTATACTCCAAGTCAAACCTCTAAAAAAACACGCTTAATAAAAAGCATTTCAGACTAAAAAAAAAGAGCCTTTTTTGTGGCTCAATTTTTCAAGGATAATCAAAATGTACAAGGATAGTATCATTTTAAAACAACATTGTCAATAAACAAAAACGCATTCTACAAAAACTTCTCAAATATATTATTTTTCATTTGAAGATAAATATGATAAAATAATCCGATGAATGAAATTGAAATCAAAGCGCACGTTTACAAAAAAGATGAGCTTATAAAAAAATTAAATTCTTTCGCTGAATTCAAGCAGGAAGTTTTTCGCGACGACACTTACTATGAAAGTCCGCTGAATCCAAAAGTCAAAATTAGAATCAGAAAAGAAAAACGCGGAAAAAAAATTCGAAGCATCCTCACTTACAAGCGGAAAGAAATAAAGAGCGCATCCGAGAATTCCAGCACAGAATTAAATGAAGAACTTGAAACTGAAATTTTATCTTCCGAACCGCTGGAGCAATTTTTCTGCGACGCAGGATTAAAAGCCGCACTAAAAAAACACAAGGAAGTCATGGACTGGGAACTGGAACTTCCTGTTTCAATTGAAAATACAAATCTTAAGGCGACTCTTGAACTTTGCAATGTTCCGCCGCTCGGCTACTTTCTTGAAATTGAAATTCTTTCACCATCAAAAAAAGATGAAGATGTAAAAAAAGTTCAGCAAATTTTATTTGAACTTCTTGAAAAATGCGGAATCGAAAAATCCTGCATAGAAGAAAAATATTATTCAGAACTTCTTTTGCAAATTAAAAAAAACGATTAAATTATAAAGAACAAATAAAATATTGATAATAGAGGGAATTTATGTTTGAGCGTATTTCTTACAAAAAACAGGCATGCGAGCAACTGAAAGGAAAAATGAAAACTCCAATAATTGCGTTTGCGATAACAGCGGCAATTACAGCAATAGCGGCAGGAATTCCGCAGGAAAACCTAGATGGAACAACCGGGCTTATTTTATTTTTGCTAATCAGTTTTATAAACAGCGTTTTCTTTTTTGCATTTTTAAGAATTTTCATTCAGATTTACAATACAAAAGCAAAAGCTGAATTTTCAGATTTTGTAAACAGTTTTTCACATTTCGTAAAAGCGTTTCTTGGATTCCTTTGGTTTTATTTATGGGTCGGACTTTGGAGCCTGCTTTTCTTAATTCCGGGAATTGTAAAAGCATTTTCATACTCGCAGATGTTTTTTGTTCTGGCGGAAAATCCAAAAATTTCAGTTTCAAAAGCCATGAACATAAGCAAGGTTCTTACCAGAAACCACAAAGGCGATTTGTTTCTTATGTCGCTAAGTTTTTTGGGCTGGGAATTTCTTTCATTGCTTACAATTTTCATTCTTCAAATTTGGGTCAAGCCTTATGAAGTAATGTCATTTACAAACGCATATTATGCGCTGAAAGAAGAAGCATTCAGAACAGGCTCGCTTACACCGGCGGACTTTGAAGCGTAAAAACAAAAAAGGGGGAAATAATGAAAATAAAATTTTCGGCAAAAAATTATTCAAAAAAAGGACTTGCGGTTTTTGCCTGCACAATTATTCTTGCAATTGCAATTTCTATATTTACCACGGCAAACTCTGCTTTGAATAATACAAAAAGTACAATTTCCGCAGTTTCAAATTCAGAAGCAAAAATAAAAGACAAGCTGCTCGGAAAAAAAGAAAACAAATTTCCGAAGAACGAATACATTGCAAAACTTTTTATAAAAGGCGTAATTTCCGAAGCAAACGATTCGTATAATCAGGAATGGATTTTATCCACAATAAAAGATTTGCAGGAAGACATGAATAACCGCGGAATTGTTCTTATAATAAATTCTCCGGGCGGCGGAGTCTATCAGGCAGACGAAGTTTTCCTTGCGCTGGAAAAATACAAAAAAGAAACAGAACGTCCAGTCTATGCGTACTTCACTTCTCTTGCAGCAAGCGGCGGATATTACGTTGGGTGTGCCGCTGACTACATAATGGCAAACAGAAATTCTCTCACAGGAAGTATCGGCGTTATTGCAGGCCAGTTCACGGACTTAACCGGACTAATGGAAAAATGGGGAATCAAGTCCACAACAATCCACGCAGGTCGCAACAAGCTCATGGGAAATTTCAACGAGCCAATGACGCAGGAGCAGCAGGAAATAATGCAGTCAATCGCTGATGAATGTTACGAGCAGTTCACGGATATTGTCGCAGAAAGCCGCGGACTTTCAAAAGAAGAAGTTTATAAACTTGCCGACGGAAGAATCTACACAGCAGCGCAGGCAAAAGAAGCGTCCCTCATAAATTCAATAGGAACTTTGGACGAGCTTATTGAAACTATGCAGCGAAAGGAATTCGACTTTGCAGAATATGAAACTGCAGATTTTTCGTACAAAAAAGAAGACAGCATTTACAATCTTATTATGGGAAGCGCAAAAGAATTCAAAAAAGCCTCATTGGGAATTCCTGACGCTGTAATGGAAGTTTTAGAACCGCAAATTGAATTTCCAGCATATTACTACAAATAGGAATCTTCTGAAATAACAATCCCGATTTGCTTTAACGTAAAGCCTTTCTGAATAAGAGAGGCTTTTATTTTATCCAGATCTTTTTTAAACAGCCGGCATTTTTTGTAGGCACGGCGACAAATTTCAAGCTCATCTTTTTCTGAAAAAAATTCATCAAGGGCTTTTTTTGAAGATGACCGGTCAACACCTCTGGAAGCAAGTTCAGCCACAAGCCGGATTCTTCCTTCAGCATGATCAATTGAACGGCTTCTTAGCCAAGCACCGGCAAAACGCTCATCGCTTAAATTTCCGCACTGCTCAAGATAATCCAAAGCTTTTTCTACAGCCGTTTTTTCAATTCCCTTTTTTAAAAGCTTGCGTTCAAGTCCAGCACGGCAATGCTCAGCGCGCGCAAGATATGTCATTGCAGCAAATTCTGCGCCATAAACAACCGCCGCATTCAGCAAATCCGAAGCTTCTTCATCAGAAAATTCCGCTCCAGCAAAAAGATTTTCTTCGGATAAAAGAGAAAGGTAACATGAACGCAAAAAAAATGCAGACCCAACAGAAGGTGTAATTTCGTACACTCCTGTAAAAGTCTGCTGTATTTGGCGAATAACCAATTTTAGCGTTTGCTGAACTGGAATCTGCGGCGAGCACCACGCTGACCGTATTTCTTACGCTCAACCATACGAGAATCGCGTGTAAGATAGCCGTTTGCCTTAAGAGAAGGACGTGCATCTGGATCTACCTGAGTCAAAGCACGAGAAACTCCATGCAAGCAAGCCGCTGCCTGACCATTAAGACCGCCTCCGCAAACATTGATAAGAATATCATACTTGTTTACATTTGATGTAACCAAAAGCGGCTGAATTACAAGACGAGCCTGTGATTCTGTTGCAAAATAGTCTTTTATATCTTTTCCGTTAACAACAATTTTTCCTGAACCTTCGCGCATAAAAACACGAGCAGTTGCAGTTTTTCTTCTTCCTGTACCGATAGCTAAATTCTTAATCACGATATGCTCCTATTTTAAACTTCAAGAGGTTTTGGATTCTGAGCTGCATGAGGATGCTCTGGACCTTCGTAAATCTTGAGGTTTCCGATAATTTTGCGTCCAAGGCGATTATGAGGAAGCATTCCCCAAATTGTTCTCTTCAAAGGCTCTGTAGGATGTTTTTCAATAAGAGTGTTGAATGAATAAGAGCGCAAACCACGTACATAACCTGTATAATGGCGATAAAGCATATTGTCAGCTTTTTTGCCTGTAACCTGAATTTTTTCAGCATTAACAATTACAACAAAATCACCACACATAGAGTTCGGTGTATAAGAAGCTTTGTGCTTTCCACGAAGAACAGAAGCAGCTTTTGCAGCTACACGTCCCAAAGTTTTTCCAGATGCATCGATGACATACCAGTCATTTTTTACATCTTCATTTTTAGCAAAATAAGTTTTCATGTATATACCTTTCTAAATAAAACATTACGTTTTCCACTTTGCATCTAGCTTCAAACGTTTGTAGGCAATGAGCAGTTGCCAACAATATATACGGGGTAAAAAAAGATACCATGTTTTCAGGTTTTTAGTCAATTAAATTCAAGAAATTCAACTGAAAATATTTGCGCTGAACAAGAAATTTATTTCTTTTCTATTGATTTAGCGGCATTTTCTTCTTTTTTTGCTTCTTTTTTGTCCTTTATATCAGCAAAACCTATAAAAACAGAAATGAGTCCGCAGAAAGCCGCAAAACACGGAGCAAATCCTTTCAGGAATGAAACAATGTCAGAAGTCCAGTTCAAGCCAAGACAAGAAAACACGCAAAATCCAATCAAAACAATTCCAATCAACAATGAAACCATAAAATACTCCATAATTATTTAAGCCGCTCTTGCAAAAACAAAAACGGCATTTATACAAAAATACTAATCTAGTAGTTTTCAGCTTTTACTTCAAAATAACTTTGCGGATGAGCGCAAACTGGGCAAATGTCAGGCGCTTTTTTTCCTACGCAGATATGTCCGCAGTTTGAGCATTGCCAAATAACGTCTCCGTCCTTGCTGAAAACACACTCATTTGTAACGTTATCCAAAAGCTTGCGGTAACGCTCTTCATGTGTTTTTTCTACTGCGGCGACACCTTCAAATTTCTGGGCAATATCAATAAATCCTTCTTCACGCGCTGTCTTGGCAAAAGAAGAATACATATCTGTCCACTCGTAATTTTCACCTTCCGCAGCATCCTTTAAATTTTCTGCAGTGCTTTTTATTCCGCCGTTAAGATACTTGTACCAAAGCTTGGCATGCTCCTTTTCATTTTCAGCAGTTTCCTCGAAAATTTTTGCAATCTGTACAAATCCGTCTTTGCGGGCCTTGCTTGCAAAAAATGTATACTTGTTGCGGGCCTGAGATTCACCTGCAAAAGCCGTCTTAAGATTTTCTTCAGTTTTTGAACCTTTTAATTCCATGATTTGCCTCCATTACAAACACAGCCACAAAAATAAAAATTTCCTATTTACACAAAGTATAATCAATTCTTTTAATAATTACCATTAAAACAGAAAATTTTCAGGATTTTCACATAATTCTGGACAAAACCATAAAAATCACAGTGCTTGAAAAAATGCTCACCATGGAATTTTTAAATGCAAGATGAATGACAACTGTTGCCACGGAAGCGACTAAATGCGGAATTCCAAAAGGAGAACTCAAAAAGCTTGTGTCCTTAAAGCAATAAACGACCAAAACCGCCATGATTAAAGACGGCGTATATTTTTCAATAAAACGGATTATCGCAGGCGGATTTTTTCTGCTGAAGGCAATAAACGGAAGCAAGCGAGTTCCATAAATAACTGCCCCAGAAACAAAAATAGCTGCCAAAGCCATAAGAAGGCTATAAGATTCTTTCATGCCAATTCCTCCGATTTAGAATTTGAAAGAATTTTTTCTTTTGCAAAAAATGACGGACCTCTTACCAAAAGCATCGCTCCAAGAGCCACGCAAATTGAAACCCATATTATATTTGACGAGCCAAAAACGCCAGTTTTATAAAGCACAACGGAAATTACAGCGGCAATTCCGCCAAACAAGACTGGCACACAATCCTTTGAAGATTTAAGCTGCTCAATCAAGAGAACTATAAAAAGCGAAGTCAGAGCAAAATCAACTCCAGTTAAAAATTTTCCAAGCCCGTAGCGGTCCATAACAGTATAAGCCACAGCGCCAATAAGACTTCCCAAGCACCAGTAGCTTTGATCCAGCGCGGAAACAATCGCATAAAATGAAATTTTATTTACTCGAGGCGGAACTTCAATTCCCTGGACAAGCGCAAAAGTTTCGTCTGTAATCGCAAAAACAAGATACGGCTTTTTTCCGCCGGCATTTTTGTATTTTGAAATAAGAGAAAGTCCATAGAAAATATGCCGGATGCTAAGCAAAAACTGAACAAGAATTATTTCAGCAAAAGAAGCTCCCGAAGCAAGCTGACCGACTATAAAATATTGCCCGGAACCAGTATACATAATAAGCCCCGAAAGAACGGCAAGCCACCAAGGATAGCCCGCATTCGCAAGCAGCATTCCAAATCCAATTCCAATCGCGATATATCCAAAAAACACAGGCGCAGTTATTTTAAGTGCCTGGGCAAAAACATAGCGGTTCATAATGAGCAAGTATAATAGCAATAAAGATAAATAGGTTCAACAGCATAAAATTTCAACTTTCTACAATAAATTCCGCAAAAATGCGCAAAAAGTTTTTTTATAAATTTCCACTTATTTTTTCAAAAATTATTGACTTTTTTACGTATTAAATACAAATTAAGCCTTAGACTTTAAAGTCTATAAGAGCCTTGTTTTGCCAGGCAAAGGCCTTTTTATCACTCAGGAAGGAGTTGTACCCTAGTGAACGGAAGTACAGTTTCTATTAATAGCGTGTCCAAGCATTTTGGCTCGTTCCATGCGCTTGATGACATCAGCATTACAATTAAGCAGGGGGAGTTTTTTTCTCTGCTTGGACCGTCCGGCTGTGGAAAGACAACACTTCTCCGCATTATCGCAGGATTTGAATTTCCTGATGAAGGCGCAGTTCTTTTTGACGACAAGAATGTTGTGCCTCTTCCGCCTAACAAACGCCAAAGCAATACAGTTTTCCAAAGCTACGCGCTTTTTCCGCATCTTTCAGTTTATGAAAATGTTGCGTTTCCGCTTCGCTTAAAAAAAACTGACAAAAAAACAATCGACGAAAAAGTAAAGGAATACCTGCATCTTGTTCAGCTTGACCAGCACATGTATAAAAAACCGAATCAGCTTTCAGGCGGACAAAGACAGCGTGTGGCAATTGCAAGAGCGCTCATAAACGAACCGAAAGTTTTGCTTCTTGACGAGCCTCTTTCAGCACTTGATGCAAAGCTGCGCGCAAATCTTTTGGTTGACCTTGACGCATTGCACGACAAAATCGGAATCACGTTCATTTACGTTACTCACGACCAAAGCGAAGCACTTGCCGTAAGCGACAGAATCGCTGTAATGAATCAAGGAAAAGTTCTTCAGGTCGGAACTCCATTTGAAATTTACGAAAGCCCTGCGACACAATTTGTAGCGCAGTTCATAGGAGAAACAAACCTTTTTGAAAGCACAGTTGTTTCCTGTGAGCCTCACAAGAATTCCAAGGGAGAAGATGAATTCAATGTAACTCTGAATACTCCAGTTCTTGGACTTCAGGCAAAGCTCAAGGGCGAAACTCAGGCGATGCGCGAAGAAGACAAAAATATTCTTGTTACAGATTACGATCACACAGATCCAGGTCAGAAAGTCTGCTTTACAATTCGTCCGGAAAAAATCCGCATAACTCTTGAAGAGCCGAATGTAGGCGGAAGAAAAGACATCAATGTTTTCAAAGGAATTGTAGAAGAACCGGTTTACACAGGATTTCAGTCTAAATTCTACGTGCGCCTTGAAAACGGAGCAATCATAAAAGTATTCAAGCAGCACACAAACTATCTTGATGACGGTCCGGAAATCGCATGGAAAGATGAAGTTTTTGTTTCATGGTCAGCAGATGACGGCTACATTGTTGAGGACATAAACACATGAAAAGCAAGCAAGAAAAGAAAGAACACAAAAGCTTTCAGCTCAGGCTAGCTTCAAAGGCTTACGGTGCAAAATATAAAAAGGCGAATCCCGGTCCTGCATACGCTTGGCCAATGGGAGCTTGGTTTTCACTTTTCTTTATTGTGCCGCTAGTTATAATTATATGCTACTCATTTTTAAAGCGCGATGTTTACGGCGGAGTTACAAGGGAATTTTCGCTTAAAGCCTACGAGCAGATGCTAAGCCCGGCTTACGGTCTTATATTTTTGCGCACACTTTGGATTACAATAATCGCCACAGCAGTTACAATTATCATTTCACTTCCGTGCGGATATGCAATGGCAAGAAGCAAGCACCAAACACTTCTTTTGATTCTTGTTATTGTTCCGTTTTTAACAAACAGCCTTATAAGAATTTTTGCCTGGATTACAATTCTTGGAGACAACGGGCTTTTTAACCAGTTGCTTTCAAATTTGCATTTGATTCTTTGCAAGATAACGGGTTCTACAAAAGAATTTGTTCCGCATAAATTTATGTTTACACGCGAAGCAGTTATTCTTGTAAGCATTTATATGTATTTGCCTTACGCGATTCTTCCAGTTTTTACAGCGGTGGACAGATTTGATTTTACACTGCTTGAAGCTGCCCGGGATCTTGGCGCGACAAAAATGCAGTCAATGTTTAAAGTTTTAATTCCGGGAATTAAAAGCGGAATCTTGAGCGCGGTAATTTTTACATTTATTCCAATTTTTGGAACATACACAGTTCCGCAGCTTGTAGGCGGAAAAGACAGCTATATGCTTGGAAACATAATTGTTGACCAAGTTCAGAAAGTGCGCAACTGGCCGCTAGCTTCAGCATTCAGCCTTGTAATTACAGTTATAAGCATGGCGGGAGTTCTGCTAATGCTTTCAACAGGAAAAAAAGAAGCAGACTTGAACAAAAAATTGAACAAAGAAGACACAACATCAAGCATTGCCGAAAGCATTTCCAAAGCCAGCCTTGAAGGAAGCAAATGAAAAATCCGATTTTATTGTTAAACAAAAAATACAAGTCGATTCCCAAAAGCGAGTCAAACAGGCACGCAAAACGCCAGTGGAAAAAGCGCAATCCAAAATTCAGCTTGTCGAACACGATATTGTGCCTTTCAATTTTATTTTTGTTTTTGCCGCTGTTTGTAATTGTGTTTTTTTCATTCAACGAATCAAAAGACACAACATTTACAAATTTTTCGTTCATTTGGTACCAGAAACTCATATTCAGCTCAAAACCTTTGTGGCACGCGCTTTTAAACAGTTTTATTGTAGCCATAACATCTGCAATTACAGCAACTGTTCTTGGAACTTTGGCAGCAATTGGAATCAGCTGGTACAAATTCTTCGGAAAATCCTACATTCAGTCAATCAGCTTTTTGCCGATGGTTCTGCCGGAAGTAATCATGGGAATTTCGCTTTTGATTTTTTTCAGCGGAATAAAACTTTCTCTCGGTCTTTTTACAATTTTTATTGCGCATACAACATTCTGCCTTCCATTTGTTTATCTTATGGTAAGCGCAAGAATTGACGAATTTGACTATTCAATTATAGAAGCAAGCCACGACCTGGGCGCAAACGAATTTCAGACGCTTACAAAAGTAATTGTTCCTGCAATCATGCCTGGAATTATTTCCGGCTTTATGATGAGCATAACAATGTCGTTTGAAGATTACGTTATAACGGCTCTTGTTTCAGGACCAGGAAGCACAACACTTCCACTTTACGTTTATTCGCTTATAAGATTCGGCGTAAGTCCTGTAATCAATTCGCTTTCTTTTGTGCTGATTTTGATAATCTGCGCAATTGCAATCCTGCTTAGAAGCCGACTTAAAACATTTGCGGCATCAAGATAATTCATTCTACAAAAAAGCAAAACTGGCTTAATACCGGTCTTGCAAAGGAGTTTTTATGAAAAAAAGAGTTTGCTCAATTATTTCAGCTTTTATCGCCTGCGCTTCTGTTTCATTTTTTTCATGCAAGAAAGAAAATGAAGTCTACCTTTACAACTGGACTTACTACACGCCGGATGAAGTTTTGCGCGACTTTGAAAAAGAGTTCAACTGCACAGTAAAAGTAGACAGCTACGCTTCAAATGAAGAAATGTACGCAAAGCTAAGAGCAGGAGCAAAAGGATACGACATAGTTGTTCCGTCACAGGACTACTGTTCAATCATGATTAAGCAGGGAATGTTCCGTGAGCTTGACCAGAGCAAGATGACAAACAAAAGCCACATAAATCCGCTTGTGTTTGAAAAGGCAGATTACGATCCTCAGATGAAATATTGCGTTCCATATTATCTTGGAGCCGCTGGAATCGCCGTGAACAAGACAAAAGTTTCCGCGGAATATGAAAGAACCTGGAATATTTTTTCAGACAAGCAGTTTGCAGGACACGCCACAATGATGGACGATATGCGCGAAGTTATCGGAGACGCTCTTACAACACTTGGCTACAGCATAAACACAGTTGACAAAAACGAGCTGAAAGAAGCTTCGGACTACATAATAAAAAACTGGAAGCCAAACCTCGTAAAGTTCGACGCTGAAGGATTCGGAAAGTCATTTGCTTCCGGCGACTTCTGGCTTTGCCAAGGATATGCAGAAGTTGTTTTCGGCGAAGTTCCAGAAGATAAATGGGAAGAAACAATCGATTTCTTTATTCCAGCTGAAGGCGGACCTTCTTACCTTGACAGCATGTGCATTCTAAAAGATGCTCCTCACTACGACCTAGCCAATGAATTTGTAAACTATATTCATCGCCCGGAAGTCTACGCTAAATTCCTTGACGCATTCCACTTCCCTTGCTTTGTGAACAAAAACGCTGCCCAGTACATGACAACAAAAGCAATGTACGAGGCAGACCAAATGTCAAACTGTGTTCTAAAAGAAGATCTTGGAGAAGACTTGGACAAATACAATGAGCTTTGGCAGGAAATAAGATTTTCTGAATAGCAAGTTCATAAAGTATTTATGGTGCTGCGCAAATTCGTGCAGTGCCTTTTTTTTATGCAAACAAGACAAACTTTCGTTCCATTGCGCAAATAAAGCAAATTGCGTACAGATTCTTTTTTTGCTATAATCAGCATCTATGAAAATCATTGCAAAAAAAACAAACCTCAACGGACATATTCAAGTTCCAGGCTCTAAGTCACATACAATCAGAGCGCTTTTGCTTGCATCCCTTGCAGAAGGAACTTCATATATACGCAATCCACTTCCAAGCGCAGACTGTCTTAGCGCAAGCCGTGCAGTTCCTCTTATGGGCGCAAAAATCAAACTGGAAGAAGGGTCGATAAAAATCGGACAGACTTGGACAGTCCAAGGAGCAGGAAGCGAAATTCATTTGCCAAGCAACATCGTTGACGTAGGAAATTCCGGCTCGTTGCTTTACTTTATGTCGCCAATTGCAGCTACATTTGAAGGCTGGAGCGTATTCACTGGAGACGAAAGCATAAGAAAACGTCCCGTAAGCCACGTTGTAGACGCATTAAGACAACTTGGAGCTCAGGCATTCACTGCGGAAGAAAAAAGCGGAACCTGTCCAATGCTCATAAAAGGCCCTATAAATGCAAACAACACAGTAAAAACAGGAGGCGAGCTTAGCCAGTATGTTTCCGGAATGATGATGGCAGCTTGCAGGCTGAACGGAACTCTTAAAATCGAACTTTCAAATCCAAAAGAAACTCCTTATCTTTACATGACCCAAAAGTGGCTTGAAAGCTGCGGAGTAAAAGTCAGAATGTCAGAGGACTTTAAGCATATAGAAGTTGACGGTCCTGTAAAAATAAAGGCATTCGACAAAGTAATTCCAAGCGACTGGGAAGCTGTGGCATTTCCGCTGATTGCAACCTTGATTACAGACAGCGAGCTTGTAATTGACAACGTAGACTTAAGCGGAACTCAAGGAGATGAAGCAATAGTCGAAGTTCTAAAATCCCTCGGAGCAGACATTGTGCTTGACAAGGAAAACTGCTCACTCAAAGTGCGCGGCGGAAAAAAAGCCACAAACGGAATTGGAAGACTTTCCACGGAACTTTTAAAAGACAAAGAGCTTCACGTAAATCTTTCTGGATTTCCTGATGCAGTTTGCGCTCTTGCCGCAGTTTCGTGCTTTGTGGAAGGAACTGTATTTATTGAAGACATTGGAGTTTGCCGCAGAAAGGAAACAGACCGCATAAAAGTTTTAAAAAGCGAACTTGAAAAACTCGGTGCGCAAGTAGAAGAAGGCGAAGACTTTTTGGTTATCCACGGACATTCGCCAGTTCTTGCTGACGGCAAAGCAAACCCTGCCTTTATCTTGCACGGCGCAGAAGTTGAAAGCTACCTTGACCACAGAGTTGCAATGAGCCTTGCCTGTCTAGGGCTTGGATTAAAAGAAGGCCAAGAAGTAAAAGTAAAAGACTCGGAATGCTGTTCTGTAAGCTTTCCTGAATTCTTTGAAGCCATGAACAAAATAGGAGCCGGATTCACAAAAGCCTAAAAAAACACGCCGAGTTTTTAAAAATTCTCGGCGTAAAATTTAAAAAGTACGGCGTGTTTTTAATAAATTCTCGCCGAGAATTTTAGAAATATCGCAGATACAAATCTGATATTAAAATGCAAAAATAGATTATCGGGTTACTGCACAATAATGACAGTAAAAACAAAACTGCTTTGAAACTGTTTTACTTGTTCTTTTCACGACCTTCAACAAGCTGAAGCCTCCAGTCGTACTCTTTCTGCTCGTCTTCAATTTCTTGCTTGCGAAATGACTTTGACACTTCTTCAATAACCGAAGCAATATTTATAACGGCATCCACAATGCAAGGCTCAAAATGGCTTCCGCTTGATTCCTTAAAAATTTCAATTGTGCGCTCAATAGAAAACGGCTGTTTATAAGGTCTCCAGCTTAAAAGAGCGTCAAGAACATCAGCGGCAGCCATTATGCGAGCGCAAAGTGGAATTTCATTTCCTGAAAGTCCGTTCGGATAACCGCTTCCGTCGTATTTTTCATGGTGGCAGTAAGCCATCTGTTCCGCAATCATATTGAACCAGCCTCTGTTTATCATAGGCAAAAGCTGCACAAGTCTCTTTCCTTCAGCAGGATGAGCTTTCATCATTTGAAATTCTTCATAAGTGTATTTTCCAGGCTTGTTAAGAATGCTGTCCGGAATATGAACTTTGCCAATGTCGTGCAAGTTTGCCGCAGCGGAATAAACGGAAATTGCCTGCTCCGTAAGAATTTCCTTGTAATGTCC
Source organism: Treponema sp. UBA753 (assembly GCF_002297325.1). NCBI lineage: Bacteria > Pseudomonadati > Spirochaetota > Spirochaetia > Treponematales > Treponemataceae > Treponema > Treponema sp. UBA753. The sequence continues at coordinate 36,311 of NZ_DBKJ01000065.1, forward strand.
TTCCTTTACAAGTTCCCTTGAAATAAGCTCGACGTATTTAACAGTATGGCGAACGTGGTGGCCTGTAAAAAGCTCGTGGCTTTCAAGCATTCTTGGAATAAATTCCATAATCTTCATTTGAGTATCTTTCAGCTGAAAAGCCTTTGTAAGCGCGCGGCTAAGAGTGGAATGGCTTCTTTTAGAAAGAGCAACCGCTATAATGTAGGAAAAAACAAATTCAATTGTAAAACCTGCGCTCTGCGAAAAAAAGTAAAAGCTTTCAGTTGTGTTAAAGCTGACACACATAATTTTTGCGCGGAAATAAATTGAAACAATCATAAAAACATAGCAGACAAGCGCAATGCATCTTGTAAGCACGGCATTGTAATAAAGACAGCTAAGAAAAACTACAAGCGCATAAGAAATATTTATTCCGATATGTCCGTTTGTTCCCATGTATACCAGAATCGCCGCCATAACGCAAAGCCCGAAAACCATGGGAATTCTGTGCCAGCGGAAAACATAGACAAAAATGCTCTGAATAATAGAAAATAAAGCTATGACGATTCCAAGTGTAACTGAATATGAATAGGGAATTTCAAAAATGCCAATCTTGCTGATAACAATAAAAAGCGGCGCAAGAATATTTCCAAGCAGCAAAATGCCGGTTGTAAGCCTGTTGACATTTTCAATATTTTCAGCAAAAAACTCTTCATCTTCAACCGGCACAGAAAACTCCCTTCACTCTCCCAGCAAGAAAAAAATCCGACTTATTAAAAATACTTTGTAAATTATAAAAATATTCCTAGCAAAAATCAACATATCAAATCGGCACGGCTCAGACAAAACAAAAGAATACACATTGAACGCTGATTGCTTTTATGATATTATTATAAAATTACAATAAAAGGGGTCTTACTTTGATTTACTATCTTGGCGGCTTGCTAAAAAACTTTTGGGGACCGGCTAGGCTTTTTCAGTCATATACAGTTCTTATTGCGCTTGCGCTTTACACAGGATTTTTTCTTTCCAAAGTATTAATTCCAAAATTCTACAAGTATCTTCCAAGCGACAGAGGAAGAGAATTCACACTGACAAAAGAAGCCGCAAAAGGAAAGCCTACAGGTTCCGGAGCCGTTTTCATAACAATCTTTGTAATACTTTGCTTTATAATTGTTCCGCTAGATTATCTTCAATCTGGAATTCTTGCGCTTACTTGGCTTATGATGCTTACAGGATTTTTGGACGACAGAAGCTTAAAAGGCTGGGGAGAATACAGAAAGGCTCTTTTGGATTTTGTGATTGCGGTTGCAGCGGCATTTCTTTTAATGCATTACCTTTCTCAGACTTCTCCAGACGGAAGGCTTAGATTCTGGTTTCCATTCTTTTCAACTACGATTCACATTCCGTGCTGGCTTTATGTTGCCATAACCGTAATAATGCTTTGGATGTCTGTAAACACAACAAACTGCACAGACGGAGTAGACGGATTAAGTTCAACTTTAGTTCTGATTGCTCTTTTGACTATGGGCGCGCTTTTTTATATTGTGCTTGGACACGTTGATATTTCAACATATCTTCTTGTTCCGCATTTAAAAGACGGAGCTTCCTGGGCAATAATAACATTCTGTCTTGCCGGAGTTCTTATGGGCTACTTGTGGCACAATGCGTTTCCAAGTTCAGTCCTTATGGGAGACGCAGGCTCACGCGCGCTGGGATTTTTTATTGGCGTTTGCGTAATGGTAAGCGGAAACCCATTCTTATTCCTTGCAACTTCTTCAATTATTTTTGTAAACGGCGGCGTGGGACTTTTAAAAGTCGCGCTTAAAAGATTCTTCCATATTTCAATTTTTGAAACAGTAAGATTTCCTTTGCACGACCACATGAGAAAAAACAAAGGCTGGTCTCCAACGCAAGTGCTTGTCAAGTTTATGATAATTCAGCTTTTAATCACTGTCGCAATGCTCGGAATATTCTTTAAAATCAGATAAGGAGAATTTTTAGTTCTTACAAAATCAAAGCAGCGCATTTTTAAAATCACATACAACACACAAACTAAAGCGAGGAAAATTATGGGAAAGAAGAACGTTGGAATTATCCAGCATCTTTATTTGGTAGGAATGTTAATTTGTGCCATTGGATTTTTGTGTCCGCAGTTCAAAGCTCTTGGACAGACAGCAAACGGATTCAGTCTTATTTCAAAAGATTCTTCTATAATAAGCACGGGAATTCTTTTGATTTTTATCGGTGCTGTGGCAGGTGCAGTTCTTTATTTTGTCAAAGTAAAAAATGCAAAGTTCTTTAAGCTGATTGCACTCGCAGCAAGCATTCTGGGAGGAATAATTCTTGTAGTGCAGATGAACAACAGCGCGCTTGCACGTCTTGTTGGAAAAGAATTTCTAAAGCACGCAGCATTTGGATTTTACATGATAATTGCCGGCTGGATTATTGCAATCACAGGATTTATAAAAACAAAATAGCCTGTCATAAACATCTTCGGGGTAATGCCCGAAGATGTTTTCAGCTGATTATTTTTTTGAAACGCTTGCAAAGTCCGCGGAACTTTTTTATATTTTTTATATAAACATTGCATGCAAAATATACAAATCAGGGAAGGAAAATATTAAGTGTATAATGTATAAGGTGCTAGCTTTCAAAACTTATCTAACTTTTGAAAGCTAGTCTAAGCAATATACACGGAATAAAAATATACGGAGGATATATCATGGAAGACATCGCAAGAGCCTGTTTCGTTATAGACGGAAATTATACAAGAAAAGGCTTTTCACACTTGGCGCAAGATGGAATTGACGGAAATTACTACTCAATAAATTTTGCAGCTCTCACAGAATACACTTCTTCACTTATTGAAGCGGAAACTGGAAAAAGATGCGTTTTCTCGGACAAAAAAGTGTTCATGGGAACGAATGCGGAATTTGACCGTGAAAACCAGAAATTCTACAGGGCATTGGACGAAGCTGGATTTCAGCGCAACACATTCAACTTACGCTCGCAGGAAAACTCAAACGGAAGGCTTCCCACATTAAAAGAAGATGCTGTAGACACAACAATTGTATTCAACACAGCAAAAGAATTCTACACAAAAAGCCGCGATGAACGGTTTGACACGCTTGTTCTTTATGCAGGAGACGGAGATCTTTCAGTTCTTGTTTCAGGCCTGAAAGCGGAAGGCGTGCGAGTTTTCGTTATCTATTACGATTTTAAAACGCCAATTTCAATTACAAGAGCTTCGCAGAATTTGCTTGAAACCGCAGACAAAGCAATCAGCATTTCAAGTCTTCTTGATGAACGTGTTTCCCAGCAGATAAAATCAATCTTTACAAAAATAGATGCGCCAGAACAAGGATTTCAAGTTCACTACAAGCCTGGAGTTAGGAGCACATTTGAAATGGCAACACAACCTTTTGTCTTGCCTGAAAAACTTATTATAGATGGAATTTCCAACTGCCGAAAAGACGATGACGGATGGGTACTTGTTGCTCAGCTTGGAAAATCAATTGAATACAAAATGGGCACAAAGCTTCCGTTTGGAACAAAACTCCGAGCGGAACTTGCAAGATACCCAAAAACTTTTGAAACAAAAGAAGTGCCGGCATTCAGCGTAAGAGTAAAACCAACGGCATTGCAACATAAAAGCTGATTAAAAATCACAATTGAGGCTAGTTATGAAGAAACAATTTCTTTTTGTTTTATTTACAATTTTTATTTCCGCATTTTTATTTTGCCAGTCTTCTGCTCCCAAAAAAACAAAGCCAGCGAATTCTGTTTCCACCAGCAGAAAAAACAGCAACGCTTCGGGCAAAAAAAGAAATCAGCAAAAAGCACAAACCAATGCCAAGAACAAGCAAAATTCTAGCAAAACTGCAAACTCCAAATCAAAAAGCAAAAATTCTTTATGGAACATTAAATCGCTTGACACTGCAAGAAACGTTGATTACTTGGACGATTTTGAAAAAAACGTAATTCTGGAAATGAACAAGGCAAGAACAAATCCAAAGCAATACGCTGATTTATATATTGTTCCAAGGCTAGAGAATTTCGATGGATATAACTATGTTGAAAAAAAAATGTCGGCGGCAGGTCCATACAACAGAACAACCCGCACAACAGAAGGTCCTGCGGCTGTAAAAGAATGCATAAACTATATGTACAATCAAAGTCCACGCGCTCCGCTTCTTCCATCTAAAGCACTCACGTGCGCTGCAAGAGACCATGCGGAAACCCAAGTAGTAACTGACCAGCTTGGACACAAAGGAGTTGACGGCTCGACGCCATTTGAAAGAATAGGAAAATATGGCATATTCATGGCGACAGCTGAGAACATATTTTATTGCGTAGACACCGCAAGAAATACAGTTGTAAAATTTTTAATTGACGACGGAGTAGATTCACGCGGACACAGAAAAAATATTATGAACAGAAAGTACAATTTAGCCGGCGTAGGATATGCTGAATGCAAAGAAAATAGAAGAGATGAATGTGTAATCGACTTTGCACAAAGTTATACAGAGAATGAATAAGAGAAGTTGCAGGTTGACTTGGAAAATTTTCCCTCTTAAATTTTAAAAGCCAAAAACTCTTTCTTTGACTTTTGAAAACTTTTTTGTGATAAATCCAAGAATAAAGCCGACTAGAATCGCCGCAATCACAGTTCCAATGCCAACACTGCCAAAGTTGTGCAAAGCAAAAAGACAAGTTGCCACAGAAACAAGCACCATCAGGCAGTCGAATGCAATTTTCACTTTTGCAAATTCAATTTTTGTGACTCTTGAAATTACGCCCATGCAGCCCTCTCCTGCTAGCGGAACAATATTCGCCGGAACATAAAAGAAAATTCCAATTGCAACAAAAACACAACTTAGCAAAGACAATGCAAGGCGCAAAATAAAAAATTCTGGAGTTGGAAAAAAATCAGCAAGAAAATTGCAAAGCGTTGTAAATTTTCCGAAAACAATGCCAACAGGAATTTGCAGAAGGACGAGAAGAGAAAAGTTTTTCCGCAAAATCAAAAGTTGAATAAGAACCAAGGCACAATGAAAAATTATCGTTGCGTTTCCCATTTCAATTCCAAAAACGCGCGTCATTGTATACGGAATCGAGCTGACAGGAGAAACTCCAAGATTTGATTTTACAGAAAGAGCGATACCGATTGTCATAACAAAAAGTCCGGCAAAATACACTGAAAGGCGGAGTATTAATTTTTTCATTTGCCTGCCTTTATGAATTTGCTTTGTAGGTTTCTGCAATAATTCTGATTCCGTCTTCAAGCTCATCATCGGGGCGTGCATAATTTATTCTTATGCACTTTGAATAATGCGGATGGTCTTTAAATGCGCCTACATTTCCGAAGAAAAAATATTCGCCAGGAACAACTACAACGCCCTGCTCCTTAAGTTTTTTGTAAAGTTCCTTTGTTGTGATTTTTAGTTTTCGCATTAAAATCCACAAGAAAATCGAACCTTCACCTTTATGCACTGCATAATCAGTTCCTGCAAAATATTTATGCACAAGGCTTTGGGCAAATTTATTTTTCTTTTCGTAATACGGACGCACAAAATTTGAAGCGGCTTCAATCAGTTTTCCGCTTTCAATAAGATTAGAAGCAATCGCCTGGCCAAGACTTCCTGAAGCAAGCGCAATTATCGAATTCAAATTTGAAAGAGCAGTAACAATTTCTTTTCTGGCAATTATAATTCCAGTGCGTAAACTTGGAAGACCTATTTTGGAAAGGCTCATGCTAAGAATTACATTTTCATTCCAGAAAGGTTTTGCATCATTGAAAATTATATGCGGCCACGGAAGACCATAAGCGTTGTCAATAATCAGTGGAATAGAATGATCCTTTGCAAGCGCAGACATCCGCATAACTTCCTCATCGGTAAGAACATTGCCTGTAGGATTTGTGGGACGGCTTACGCAAAGGGCTGCAATGCTATTGTCCTTGTTAAGACGCTCCTCAAGTTTTTCAAAGTCAACAAAATATTTAAAAGTGTTGTCACTGTATTCTTCAAAGCGTGAAGGAATACTTTCAAAAGTTTCGCTTTCAATTCCCTGATCCGCATAACCTACATATTCAGGCACAAGTGGAAATAAAATTTTCTTTTTAGTTTTTTTTCCATCTGACGAAGTGAATGTTCCAGAAAGAAGATTAAAAAGATAAAAGCACGCGCTTTGGCTTCCGTTGCACACAGCAATATTTTCTGGCTTTACATTCCATCCGAAATTTTTTGAAAAAAAAGTTGCGACAGAATTTATAAATGTATTTTTTCCCTGCGGTCCATCGTATTTTCCAATCAAATCTTCAAACGCACGGCCATCTTTCATTATGCGTTCCATTTCGGCGCGGTACATTTTTTCAAGTTCTGGAATCTGCGCAGGATTTCCTCCTCCAAGCGCACAAAGTTTTTTTCCTTCAGGAAGAGGCGCACCCAAGTCTTCCATCAATTGTAAAATTCCAGACTCTCCTGTAAGTTTTTTTCCAAAATCTGAAAACATTTTTTATCCTCGTTTTTTTTATGAAAGTTGATTTGCTTCCTGCGCCGAAAGTTCTTGCATTTTCTTTGCAGCTGCTGCTCTCTTTTTTTTCTTGCTGAGTTTTAATGAAATAGTTCCGTCAACGCAATCCACGGAAACTGTTTCGCCTTCCGCATTTTCATTTTGCAAAAGAAGATTTGCAAGAGGATCTTCAATTTCTTTTTGAAGCAAACGGCGCATAGGGCGTGCTCCCATTGAAGGTTCATATCCGTGCTCAACAAGATATTCCCTAGCTTTTGGCTTAAGCGTAAGTGAAATTAATTTTTCAGCAAGACGGTCTTCAAGTTCTTTAATTTGAATTTCGAGTATGGACGCAATTTGTTTTTTTGAAAGCGCATCGAAAACTATCACATCGTCAATTCGGTTAAGAAGTTCAGGCGACATTATTTTTTTGAGTTCTTCCATTGCGCTGGATTTTATTTCGCTGTACGGAACAATTCCTTCTTTTGCAGCAGAAAACCCCATTTTGCTTTCCGCAGTAATTTCTCTTGCGCCCGCATTGCTGGTCATAATGATAACTGTATTTTTGAAGCTTACGGTATGACCAAGGTTATCCTTTAATTCACCCTCTTCAAGAAGCTGAAGTAAAAGATTATAAATGTCGTGGTGAGCCTTTTCAATTTCATCAAGGAGCACAACTGAATATGGACGCTGGCGAACTTGTTCCGTAAGCAGACCTCCTTCTTCATAGCCAATGTATCCAGGAGGCGCACCAACAAGACGAGATGCATTTTGTTTTTCCATGTAGTCGCTCATATCTACACGAATCAAGGCTTCTTCCGTTCCAAAAAGAAATTTCGCAAGCGACTTTGCAAACTGAGTTTTTCCAACGCCAGTAGGACCAAGAAAAATAAAAGAACCTACAGGACGTTTATGTGAAGAAATACCGGCTTTGCTTCTTCGGACTGCGCTACAAATTGAAGCAACAGCCTCATCCTGACCTATAACTTCTTCATGCAAAATTTTTTCCATATTTAAAAGACGTCCGGACTTTCCTTCATCCAACTTTGAAACATCAATTCCAGAAATTTCACTTATAATCTTGCAGACATCATCCGCACAAACACGGCGTTTTTTTGCAGCGTCAGAAGATTTCCATTTGCGGTTTAAATCATCTATTCTTGAACGCAGTAAATTTATGTGATCCCTGATATATGCGGCTTTTTCATATTCCTGCGAAGCAACAAGCTCTCTCTTCTGCTCATTATATCTTGCGTATTCTGATTCAAGCTTATCCAATTCTTCAGGGCGGACATCCTCCTGCAATTTTTTTGCTGCTCCAGCTTCGTCAAGAATATCAATTGCTTTGTCCGGCAAGAAACGTTCAGAAATATATCGTTTGCTGTATTTTACAATAAGTGGAATCACATCATCTTCATAAACAACATGGTGAAATTCTTCATAATATTTTTTTAGTCCAAAAAGAATTTTTTGAGTTTCATCTTCAGAAGGCTCTTCAACTTTTACAGTCTGAAATCTTCTTACAAGCGCAGAATCTTTTTCAAAATATTTTCGATATTCCTTTGTCGTAGTCGCTCCAATCATCTGAAGCTCACCGCGGCTTAGAGCAGGCTTTATCATGTTGCTTGCATCCATTGAGCCTTCCGGTCCGCCAGCACCAATTATAGTATGAAGCTCGTCAACAAAAAGAATAATATTTTTTGATTCCTTGATTTCTTTCATTACACGTTTGAGCCGCTCTTCAAATTCGCCGCGATACTTTGTGCCGGCAATCATTGCAGCCAAGTCAAGCTGAAGAAGCCTTTTTCCAAGAAGGTCAGCAGGAACTTTACCGTTCGCAATGCGCTGCGCAAGGGATTCTGCAATTGCAGTTTTTCCAACGCCCGGTTCTCCAACAAGGACAGGATTATTTTTTGTGCGACGACTTAAAATCTGAATTGTGCGTAAAACTTCTTTTTCACGTCCAACAACAGGATCTAAATTTCCGTCCTTTGCATCTTGGGTTAAGTCCCTTGAAAACTGCGCAAGAATTCCTGACAGTTTTTGTTTTCTTTGCGCGCTTCCATCCGCCATAAAAGGAACAGGTGTTTCTTGTGAAAAATTTCCGCCTGAAAAATCTTTTGAATCTTTTACAGCAGAAGAAGGTATTTTACGCTGAATATCGGCAATCGCTTTTTTGACCTGATCAATGGAAATTCCTGCGCGCTTTAAATATGCCCACAAAAGGGAACGTTCCTCTGTAGCTGCGGCAAACAAAAGATGTTCTGTTCCAACATAGTTGCACTGCATTGTCTTTGCATCGAATGCAGCCTGATTCAAAAACCTTTCTGTACGATCAGAATTTGGAATTGTCTTTAGTTCCGTATCTGGAAAACGAGAAGGCAAACTTTGTTCAATCGCAAGTTGAAGAGTAAGAACATTTATTCTAAGCTGCTGAAGCACAACATATCCAAGACCTTCCGCAGATTTTAAAAGCGCAAGTATAATATGCTCCGGCTCAATCTGCCGACTTCCTAAAAAATAAGCTTCATCTTGAGCAAGTGCGACCAAAATGCGCTGTGCTCTAGGAGAAAAATTTTCGTACATATAGGAACCTCACTTTTCAATATTTTCAAAAGCTTCCTGTAAAATCAAAGCTCTAAGCCGTTCAATTTTACGCGGACGGTTGTCCTGAATATCTTTTTCAAATTTAAATTTTCCATTGTCAAGAACATATTCAAGATGTCCTTCCTGAACTCTGTAAAGCAAAGCATGTAATTCCGACTCTTCAATTCCAGAAAAAACTTCCATGTCTTTACCGAACTTTACTCCGCTTACAATGTCGATAGCTTCTCTAAGTGAAACAAAAAAACTGCTCTTTGCCAAAGCCAGCGATCGGAGCGCATAGTTTGAAATTTCCGTTATGTGCTGAGCCTTGCAAATTTTCCGTGCCGCTCTTTCTTCCTTTAAAATATTTTGAACAGCGCATTGAACCGAAGCAATCTGATCGAGCTCACTTCCGCCCGCCGAACTTTTGGGAACAACAATGTAATAGCTGCCCAAAGAAGTTCCTTTTGTTCCAAAACCGCTCAAGGCATTTCCACCGCCAGAACCATAGCAAGCAAGCAAATTAAATCCATCAGCTGAAATATTTTTTACAATTGAATTTATTGAGCCAAGCAATGAGCAAGCAGGCAAATAAAGTTTTACAACAACAGAAAGTCCGCTTCCTGAATTTAAAACTGAATAAGTCAAATATCCAAACTCGTAGCTTGCGGCAAACTGAATTCTTTTTTGAAGTTCATTGTCAATTTCATAAACTGAATTCGATGCAACTTCAATTCCAAGTCCTGGAACAAATGAAGAAATTTTCAAATGATCATCAGTGTTTACAGTGCAAGAAATTTTTCCATCATTGCGAAGAACAAGTCCAGTTTTTTTTCCTTTTGAATCAAAAAGAATTCCACGCTCATGCATTATCTTGTTTCCAATGCCATCAAGCTTGCAAACAGAAACCGCCTGAAAATCTTTCGCATTCTTCAAAAAATTAAACGCATCAAAAACAATAGACTGAATGCGCTCGCTTTCAGAATCATTCAATTTATCTGGAAAAGGAAAATTTGCAAGATTTCTTGAAAGAGTCGCTCTGGTTGCAACAACAATATCTTGCTCAGGTCCTGCGCAGGCATACCATGCTCCAGAAACATCTTCTTTTGCTTTTTTCATCATCAGCCGATTTCTCCACTAGAATTTTCCGCCGAGCCTGAAACTGCATTCTTTTCAAGAGCCTTTAAATAATCTCTGTACATCGCAGCTTTTTCATAATCTTCTTTTTGAATTGCAATATTCAGTTTGTTCTGAAGAATAACTCTGTCATTTAAAACAGAACGAACAGAAGAAAGACGAGCTGGCATTGAACCTTTAAATATTTCTTTTACTCCGTTAGTTTCAAGAAAATGCCTTACATCATTTTTAAAAATCGCATAGCATTCCGGACAGCCAGTTTTTCCATTCCTAGTTATTTCTTTTAATGAAGTTCCGCAGACAGGACAAAGTTTATTTTCATGCTCTGAAATTTTTTTTGAAACGTTGGCAAGTTCTCTGAAAAGATTTCCGATTGAAGATTCTATGCTTTTTGGATCTGTAGAAATTCCACGCTCCATTGCACATTCGAGGCATATATTTATTTTTCGACGTGAACCGTCAGTTGAGGTTTGTTCCATAAAAATTACAGCTTCACGTTCATGGCAAAAATCACAAATCATACCTTTCCTCATTTTTCAAATAGTGAGTGTACCATAAATTACATTTTACGCAAAGTATCAATAGGTTTCTCTTTTCCGGCTTTAACCGAAGGAATCAAGGAAACTAAAGCGGAAAGAAAAAGCGTGCATAAAACAACCGCAACAATTTCTTTTACAGGAATTTCTATCGGAATATTCTGAAGATAATACGCCGGGTCAAGCAAATGAAACTTTGCAATTTCATGGGAATCACCAAAAGAAAATGCAAGCGAAAGTTTTTCAAAAAAATTCACACAGGATTCAATTGCGCCGATTATTTCGTTTATATTCACGGAAATTAAAAGTCCAACAGGAACACCAATCAAAATTCCTACAAGACCAATTGAAGCTCCAGTTAAAACAAACGAAAGAGCAATTCCGTTTGGAGACGCGCCAACGCATTTTAGAAGCGCAATTTCTTTTTTGCGTTCCATTACAATTATCAAAACAGAAGAACTTACACTTATGCTTGCGACAATCACAATCATAACCATAATTACAACAAGCAAGGCTTTTGTTGAGGCAAAGTTTTCAAGTTCAGTTGCATTGACTTCTTTCCATGTTTCGACTCTGGAATCAGAAAAACCTTCATCCTTAAATGTAAAAGTTTGGATTTTTTCTGCAATGGAAGAAAGTTCATCGGAAAAAGAATTTTCAGTTTCGATTCCTACAACAAATTCGCAAGATGATTTTGCAAGAGAATTAAAAGCCGCTTCAATTGGAATAAAAACCCATAGCGCATCAAGTTCCTGATAGCCGCTTGAAATAATTCCGCCGACTTTAAACTGCGCAACTTTTGGAACAAATCTTTTTCCAGCTGTATTCATGCTTATGATTTTTATATTATCTCCAACATGAACCCCAAGCTGCTCTGAAATTTTTTCCCCGATAACAGCAGTTCTAAAATCAGGCAAATCAGTGCTTCCTTCAACAACTTTAAAAAGCGAAGAAAAACTTTTATCAGTCAAAAAGGTATCTTGCAAGACTCCTCTTACAAATGCACCAGATCTATAACTTTTTCCAGCAGCAAGAGCCATTCCTCTAACTTCCGGAAAAACTTTTTCTACGCCTTTTATGTCTGTAAACTTTTCAGCCGCCAAAGTAAAATCTTTGCAGGAATTCAAATACATAGAATTTTTATAAACTGAAACTGAAATATCACGTGAAAAAAGTTTTATCATCCGGCTTGTCATTCCCTGAACCATTCCGTTTGTAACAACAAGAAGAACAACCATCGGAACCAAGCTTATTCCAATGCAAGCAATGGCACCAGTAAGACTGCGTTTTCCAATTCCCGAATCAGAACCTTGAGACTTTGAAAAAAATATTTTTTTTGCATACATCAAGCATGAACTAAAAGTCATATTTCAAGCTCCTGAAGTTGTCCGTTTTCTATGGAAAATTTTCTCTGACCTTTTGAAGCAAGATTCATATCATGTGTAACAAGAATCAATGTTTTTCCATATTTTTCTGAAAGTGAAAAAAGAATATTTCCAACAGCCTCGGCATTTGCAGGATCAAGATTTCCTGTAGGCTCATCAGCCAAAATCAGTTCGGGATTATTCACAAGACTTCTTGCAACAGAAACTCTTTGCCGTTCTCCACCAGAAAGTTCAGAAGGCAAATGCGACATTCTTTCTTTTAAACCAACGGCACACAAAAGTTCTTCGGCTTTTTCCATCGCATCTTTTTTAGAAACGCCAGCCATAAATGCCGGAAGAAAAACATTTTCCAATGCAGTAAAATCTTTTAAAAGATAATGAAACTGAAATATCATTCCAAGAAATTCACGTCTGAATTTTACGAGCTGCTTTTCTGACATTGAGTTTACAATCATTCCGCCAACACAAACAGTTCCTCCAGTAGCTTTGTCCAAGCCGCCAATTATATTCAGCAAAGTCGACTTTCCGCTTCCGCTTTTTCCGACAATCACACAAGTTTGGCCTTGCTTTAATTCCATGTTCAGTTTTTTCAAAATTGCAAGTTCCTCGCTTGAAGTCTTATAAGTTTTTTCCAAATCTTTTATTGATAAAATAATATTCTGATTACTCATCGCGCAAAACCTCCGTTACAGTCATTCGCAAAACATTCCGGCTAGCAAGCCAAGTTGCCGCAACCGCTGAAAAAATTCCAAACAGAAAAATAAAAATAACTTCATGCAAAAAAATTCTTGTAGGAATTCTTGCATAAATTGCAAACATTGGATTTTCTGACACAAAGTTTTCAGCTCCAGAATTAAAAATCATTGTAAAAAAATATTCGATTCCAAACTGAATCTTAGCAAGCAAATTAAAAACTGTCTTCATATTCAGCGAAATAAAAACACCAAGAAAAAGCCCTGTTACAGCTCCCAAAGTTCCTGTGAATATTCCTTGAACAACAAAAATACTCTGTACATTTTTTTCAGAAGCCCCAAGCGCAGAAAGAACTGCAATTTCATTTTTTCGCTCCAAAACAAGTTTCTTCATTGAATTAAAAATATTTATCGCAGCAACAACAAAAATCAAAAGCACAATAACAAACAGCGTATTTTTTTCCATGCGAAGAACGCCAAAGTAGCTTCGGTTGTATTCGCGCCACCCCACTGCTTTGGACTGCGGAAAAGAATTTTTGAATTCTTTTATAAACGAAGAATCTTTTGAAGCCGAAGTTAATTTTATTCCATATTTTTCTTCTGCGGAATTCCCGAGAATCTTTTTTCCAGAATCAAAATTTATAAATGAAAACGAGGAATTTATTTCCGCATAGCCGCAATGAAAAATTCCTTTTACAACAAATTGCCGGTTTGTAGAAAGCAAGCTTGTATCACTTGATCCACTAAGCGCCGCAATATTTACTCTGCTCCCAATTCTAAGATTCAAGTTGTACGCCAAAGTGCTGCCCACAACAATTGAATCTGCACTAGACAAATTAAATTTTCCTGCAACAATTTTCAGTTTGTCTTTAAATCCAAAATCAGATTCCATAATATTTTCTGGAACTGCCCGGACAATTGAAGCACATTGCTTTTCTGAATTTCCAACCATAAGTCCTTGCGCTTCATAAAAAGGAATTGCACAAACAACTTTTTTATTTTCACTGCACCAATTTTCAAACAAATCGCCCTGAACTTTAGATACCTGAACATGGTATGACGAAATTTCCATTATGGAGTCTATAAATCCCATTTGGAAACCATTCATAACACTCATTATAACAATTAATGCCATTACACCAAGCGCAATTCCCAGTGCCGCCAAATACGAAGCAGCCGCAGTGCGACCTTTTCTATTTATTCTGCTTATGCGACGGGCAACAAAGCATACCCACTTAAAATCTGATTTCAATTTAATCCTCATTAAATTTTTTTCAATTTATTTTTTCACCATTCACAAATTTTGTTTCCATAAATTTTCCGTCCGGAAAATATACAGTCTCAACAAAATCATCATCATTTGAATATTTTATAGAAAATCTTAAATTTCCATTTTCATAAAATTCAAAATCCGCATTTTCACTTTTGCCTGTATAATTATAAACATTTTTTTTTCTGTAAATTTCCTTGCCTTCTTTTTTTTCATCATAGAAAATTTCTTCATCAAATAAAAGTCGATTCTGGTTGTCATAAGAAAAGAAATTTTTTTTCATTAAAGTTTTTATTTCTGGCAAAGGCATTTCTTCTGTTGACTCTGAATTTTGAATATAACAATATTCCACAACATAAATCGGAAGAAAATCTTTGTTGTATTGAATCTCATAGTTTTTTTTATTTTTAAAATCTTCTTTATTTGAAAAAATATATTCACCTGAATATTCCCAGTTTTCCTTTGAAACAATTTTTGAATCTGCAACAGTGTTTTTATTTTCCCAGACAATTTTTTCAACAGGCTTATAATCCGAATTATATTTTACCCGAGAAAACTGATCTTCGTTTGCAGACGTGCAGGAAAAATTTTCAAGTTCCTTTGAAACACTTAAAAGTTCATTGTCAAATTTAAAAAACACAAGTCTTCCAAGAGAATTTCTTATGTAAAATTCAGAATGATTTTTTTTTGACTTCTCATAAAATCCAAAATCGATTTCGTCTGAATTTAAAAATTTCCCTAGCTCAGTTTGTAATTCTTCTGTTTTTTCAAGAGAAATATTTCCCTTCATTGCATAAGAAATCAAAAACTGATTTTCATTTATAACAGGAAACAAAAGATATAAAAAAAACAAAGCTTCAAAAAAAGACATCACTCTGTTCCAACAAATTCATCCACATATTTTTTAGGATCAAAAGATTCTATATTTTCATATTTTTCTCCAGTGCAAACAAACAGCACCGGAATATTTAAATCTTTTCCAATTGAAACAAGCGCGCCGCCTTTTGCAGTCGAATCATATTTTGTAAGAACAACAGCATCAATTCCAACTGCATCATTAAAAACTTCCGCCTGCCTTACAGCGTTTTGTCCTGTTGTCGCATCAATTACAAGAATTTTTTTGTAGCATCCTTCATCAGCTTTAGAGGCGCAAATCCTGTCAATTTTTTTCAGTTCATTCACAAGATTTTCTTTATTATGAAGACGCCCAGCAGTATCGGCAATTACAAGTCCGCCATTGTTCGCCTTGCAAGCATCCGCCGCATCAAAAACAACTGCGCTTGGATCACTTCCCATTTGATGCTTTACAACACGAATTTTAAGTTTTTCACCATGCATAGAAAGCTGATCAACTGCCGCTGCGCGAAAAGTGTCAGCCGCAGCCATAATTACATTGACGTTTTTTTCAGAATACATTTTTGTCATTTTTGCAACGGTTGTAGTTTTTCCAACACCATTCACGCCAAGAACCATAAAAATATTTACTTTTTCATTTGAAGGTTCAATTGAAACTGGATTTAAAAATTTAATCAGAATATTTTTTAGTTCGGCAGTAATTTCTTCAGGAGAAAATTTCTTTTCTTTCTTACAAAAGGACGCAAGGCTGTCAACAATTTCAACTGCATTTTTTGCACCCAAATCACCTTCAATCAAAGCGTCAGTCAAATCCTCAAAAAAGTCTTCGGAAAAATTTTTCTTTCCGCCAAAAAGATTTTTTAATTTTTCTGAAAATGAAATCTTCGCCATATTTTTAACTCCTAAAAATTTTACTCTTCTTGAATTTCAGTCCAAGCCGAATCCGAAATTTCAGATGAAGGAATTTCTTTTGCATTTGAAGGAAGTAAAGAATTTGCAGCGATAAGATAACGTGCAAGTTCAAAACCAAAAAATCCAAGACACGCAAAAGTTATTCCGCTGGAAATAGTTCCGTAGCGTCTCCATTTTAAAACTTCGTCATAATCTTTTAAAGAACCTTGATTGTAAGCATTTGTAACTGAATTATTTTTTCCAACTGAATACAAAGTGAACGGAACAGAAAGAACCAAAGCCGTATAAGCTCTGTAGGCTGCAATTCTCCGCTTGTCAATATACTCTGAATGATTTACAGCTTTTCCTTTTACAGAAAGACGAGCTTGATTTTTTTGCAAAATTTCCGGCACATAAAAAAAGAACAAAGCATTTTCATCTTGCGTAGATTTAAATTGTCCAATGACAGGAGTTCCATCAAAAGAAATTTTCGCAAAAGAATTCTCATCTGAAATTTCAGAAAGCAAATCGCTTCCAGAATATAAAAATCCTTTTTCCAAATTTTTTTTCAATTCAATTGAGCTAGAAACTTCTGACTTAAGTTTCATATTTCCCTGAAGTTTAAAAATTTTAGAGCCTTCAAAATTATAATTTATAGAACGTGGAATGTATCCAGATGCCTCAATTGTTATAGAATGATTTCCAGATGGAACAAAAATTTTTTCTGGCGCATTTTTGTAAACATTTCCATCAACAGAAACAATTGCATCTTTAAAAGCTTCAGGCGGCTGAATTTCAAAACGAATTTCAACAGGGAAACTGTTTACAATAATTGGAACAAAATAATTCGCCGCATTTTCTGCAACGGAAATATAGTTCTTTAACGAACCAATTTCTGTAACCTGCCCAAGAATTTTTTTTCCTGGAAAATTATAAAGCGCACATGAAATTGAAAAGTATTCGCCATAAACAATAATACTTCCGCTTATAAGTCCGTTTATTTTTGCAGCTACGACTTCATTTTCAAACTTACGGCTTTCAATTCCGGAATCAAGAGCTTCCTTTGAAGGAGAAAAAAGTTCATAAGCGTTTTCTTTATAAAAAGAAACATTTTCATTTTGTGTCTCCGGAAGAAGCGGAGATTTTTTTTTCACAAAAAGATTTTTTAACGGATTAAACGGAAGCGGACTAAAACTGGATTCTATTTTTTCTTCTTGAGAAGAATTTGTATTTTTAAATTCATCATAAAGCTGATGAGTTTTTTCCAAGTTCTCGTCAATTTGATTTTTTATTTCATCAATTTTTTCTTCTTGGACTAAAATTTTTTTTTGAATTCTTCTCTTGCTTTCAGACGAAAGAAAAATTGCATCTCGCGTTTTTATTTCCTTTGAAAGCTGAAGAAACAACGACTGGCGTTCAACAAGCAAATTATTCAAGGACCTGTCCAGCATTTCCTGCGGCGTTGTATTGCGCGAAAGCCCTTCAGAAATTTTTTCCATTATAAGCTGCGGAATTATAGAAGACAAATCTTGCTCTGCGGAATTCAAAGATTTCCCGCTGACAAAATCAAATTTTTGTGCAGCAAGAATCCAAGACTCACAAAAAATATTCTCTGTCAAAAATAACAAAAGAGAAAAAATAAAAAAAAATCTTTTATATTTCCGAAAGAGAAAATTCATCTCTACAAATCATCTCCATCGTCATCTGATGAAGAAGGAAGATCTTTCCATTTTGCTGAAAGGAATTCATCCAAGAATCCGTCGATGTCGCCATCCATTACACCCTGAATATTTCCCACTGAATATTTTGTGCGATGATCTTTTACCATTGTGTAAGGCTGAAAAACATAAGAGCGAATTTGGCTTCCAAAAGAAATGTCTTTTTTTTCACCCGCGAATTTCGAATTTTCCTTTTCGCGTTCTTCCTTATAATATTCGTAAAGCCTTGACTTTAAAATGCTCATTGCAGATGCGCGGTTCATAAGCTGGCTGCGTTCACTGTCGCAAGCAACAACGATTCCGGTTGGGATATGAGTAAAGCGGACTGCGGATTCAGTTTTGTTTACGTGCTGACCGCCTTTTCCGCCAGAACGATAAGTGTCCACGCGCAAGTCTTTCGGATCAATATTAACTTCTATGCTGTCATCAAGAACTGGAAAAACATAAACAGAAGCAAACGAAGTGTGCCGCCTTGCATTTGCATCAAACGGACTTATGCGAACCAATCGGTGAACTCCAGCTTCGCCCTTTGTATATCCATAAACATAAGGTCCTGAAATTTTCATGTTGATTGACTTAAGTCCGCCTTCCGCTTCTTCCTGAGAAAGAACTTCAACTTTATATCCATGACGTTCCGCCCATCTTTGGTACATACGGCTAAGCATAAATGTCCAGTCGCAAGCTTCAGTTCCGCCAGCACCAGCATGAACAGAAAGAAAGCAGTCGTTCTTGTCAACTTCATCGCTAAGAAGATTTAAAATGCTCTGATGCTCATAATCAGCTTTTGCTTTTTCGTACTGCTCTTTTAATTCTGCCTCAATGCTCTTGTCATTTTCTTCAAGCCCAAGTTCATACAAAGCTTCAAGGTCGTCAACCCGCTGAACCAAATCTTGCCACGGCTCAATTCTTCCTTTTAAAAGCTTTATGTCATTCATTATTTTTGTAGCCTTGGCATTGTCGTCCCAAAATCCGGGGGTAGTTGTAAGAGCCTCTTTTTCAGCTATTTTTTTATTGATGTCATCAACGTCAAAGACGCCCCCAAACAGCTGAAACATCTGCCTTCAGCTGTGCAATAGGCTCCTGAAAATCCTCAATCATAATTATCCTCAATTTTTTTAATTTTTAGGCCGCGCAGTTCCGTTAAAGCAGCATTTGCGCCATTTTTTCTGTTTCATTTCTGTAATAACAAAAAGTCCGTTCAAAGGAAACTGATAAATTCTGATTTTATCATAGTAATCAGTAACTCTGTCCAAATCTTTTTTCAAGGCGGAAAGCTCAGTTTCATTCAGTTTTAAACTTTCCCAGCAAGAACGCTGAATTTTCTGAAATCCATATCTGGAAAGAATATCCACCATCATCTTGCCGCTATCAAGTCCGCCTGGCTCTATAATTACAGAAATAAACATATATATAATAGAATAAATCAAACGCCAGACATTGTCAAACCGCGTCAAATGCAAGATACACTTGAAAATCAGCGGAATTTAGTCCAAAATACAAAATATGGAAATTTCAAATTCATTTAGAAAATTTTTTTCATCGGCACTTTTAGTTTTTTCATTCTCAATTTTATTTGCGCAAAACAAACGCCCAGTTGTTACAGGAATCAACGCAATTCAGGCTGAAAACGGAAAAATTTCAATAAGCTGGATTCTGCCAAAAAATGACACAGACTCAATTTCTTCTTTTATAATCTACAGAAACAAAAAGCCTTTTACAAGTTACGATCAAATTGAATTCAGCCAGCCTTTGGCAACTGTAGAAAAAATTACAGATTCCTACACGGACTCGCCAAGAGATACAAGTGAATATTTTTACGCCGTAATCACAATGATTTCAGAAAACGAAAAAAAACAAGGCAATAGCGAAATCTATTATGATGAGCAGCTAGACGGAAAAAAATCACTTAAAACTGAAACTCCAGTCCGGCTTGTGCTTCCTGGAGTAAATGCAACAACTGAAGGAATCAAAGCTTCCGCCGCAATTTATCTTGGCCAGCCTTCAATCAAAAAAACTCCACAGGCAAAAAAAGAATACGAAGACAAAATGCGCGAACTTCCTTTGCCGCTTGTAGACGTCCTTGGGGAAACTTCAAAGCCTGAGGAAACTAAAATCAGCGAAAGTTCACGCAAAAAAATTCAGCCGCTTTTAAAATCAAAAAAAGAACAGACAAAAGTTTTGCAGGTTTATATTTTTGATGAAGACTTGATAAGTCCAGCCGGTGGAGATGAATATCTTTTGTTTGAAATTCTTCGCACTTCATTTATAAAGAAAAAATATTCAGATTCAATTGACGCTCTGAAAAAATTCCTTGCGCAAAATAGAAACAAGCAAGTTACAGACAGAGCAAATTTTTATCTTGGCGAATCTTATTATTACACTGGAAATTTTCCGGCCGCGCTCACATATTTTCTTTCACTTGAAGAAACATATCCAGAACTAAGTCGAAAATGGACGGAAAGCACACTAGATAATTTTTCCGCTGAAATTGAATAAAAATTACCGGACGGCTTCTGTCCTCTTTTGTCATAGATTCCGTTCATAAAAAAAAGATTGGTTTCGGCTCGCAAAATTATTCCGTTTGAAGAAATCACGCCAGTTCAAGGAACGTTATTTTAACGCAGGCGAAAATCATCTACACTCAGCAAAAAAAAGATTCCCACATCAAGTACGGGAATAACAGAGGAACAGAACAATCTTTTCTCCGCCATGACTTGCACTGCAAGGCAAACGAATGAAGCCGCTCTGATTTTTCAGTTTTCCTTATTTCACAATGTATTCCATCTCAACGTCCGCTTTTTCAGAATGCCAGACATCTTTTCTGTACGGAATTTCAACGAATCCGAACTTTTTGTAAAGATGAATTGCAGGCTTCAAGCCGGAAATCGTAATCAGGCAAAGTTTTTTCGCGCCGTGAGAAAGTGCATAATCCATGCAGGCTTTTAAAACAGCAGAGCCGGCTCCAGTTCCTGTGTATTGACCGGCCGCCGCCAGCTTGCAGACTTCCCAGACGTCGTCTCCGAGCGGCTCAATCATGCACGTCGCAAGAACTTTTCCGTCCTCAACAGCAAAATAGACCATCGAGCCTTTTTCGATAAGCTCCTCAACATGATCCATCGCATACTGGTCGTAGGATTCAATGTAATAAAGTTTTTCAAGCCATTCCGTGTTCAGCCGCACAAAATCGCTTTTATATTTTGGGTCGTATTCAACAATCTGCATTTTCTGCTCCGTAAAAATAGAATTTGTTAATTTATGACTTACAAAGCGCAGATTGTCAACAGGAATTATCCCCCCCCAAGTTTATTATATTCTTCGTCGCTTACAGGCTCCAGCCATGCGTTGGATGTTTCCTCGCCTGCCGGCTCAAACGTTATGTGGCTGAACCAGCTGTCTTTTTTTGCGCCGTGCCAGTGCTTCACGTTCGCAGGAATCACGATGACGCTTCCTTCTTCCATTGAAACCGCCTCTTTTCCCCATTCCTGATACCAGCCGCTTCCAGCCGTGCAGATTAGAACCTGACCGCCGCCCTTTGCCACGTGGTGAACGTGCCAGTTGTTTCGGCAGCCCGGCTCAAACGTAACGTTGAAAATCGGAATCTCGCCCTTTTTCGCATCCGTAAGCGACTTTAAGAACGACTGACCGATAAAATACTTAGCAAAAGCCTCGTTCGATTCTCCGACTCCAAATTTGTCGATTTTAGAAAATTCTTCTTTTGTCATAGATTCTCCATCCCACTCCACAAAAAAATTAGTTACACTTTGTAACTAATAAAGAATATAATAAACCTTATTTCAACTGTCAAGACAATGCAAAGATTCCGTCAATAAGGATAAAATCATAGAGAAAGCTTTATTTTTATGTTATACTATTATATGTCTGAAAGGAGGTAAGATAAAAACAGCTGAAAATGGCATCTGTTTTTATCTTTAAAAGTTTGCGTTGCAAACTTTCTTAT
>NZ_DBKJ01000065.1:57934-64958 GCF_002297325.1 Treponema sp. UBA753
TTTTAATCTTGACTTTTTATAGGAGGTCTAAAATGAGCGATGCTGTATTCAATACAATGTTAACAGAAATGGATTCATTTTCTTATGAACAGTGCGTGGCTTTACTTTCAAAACTCTCCCAAATTTTTAAAACAAAAAAACAGGAAACTGTGGCAGCAAAAACTTCTCCCATAGACAAATTCTTTGAAACAATCAGCGAAGAAGACAGTAAAAAAATGCTCCAAGCTGTTCAGGACTGCAGGAGAATAGAACCAAATGAATGGTAATATTTTTGATACTAATGTGATTATTCGCATAATAAAAGGCGATATTGCAGTGGCAACTGAAGCAAGAAAATATTCAGACGTTCATACATCTTCTGTTGTGCTAGGTGAGTTAATGTTCGGAGCAGAAAAATCTCAGCTCAAATCAACTAATCGAGAAAAATACATGAGCTTCTGTCTTTCTTATCCCATTCTTGATATAACAAAAGATGTCGCATTTGAATATGGAAAAATAAAAGCTTCATTGCAAGGAAAAGGAAAAATTCTCCCTGAAAATGATATGTGGATTGCCTCAACTGCCATAGCCAACAATATATCAGTAATTACACAGGATAAGCATTTTGAACAAATCCCCGGGCTTTCTGTTATAAAACTCTAGAAATTTCCCTTCACTCTTTATTTTCTTCCGCCGTTTAAAATGCTGAACAACGGCACACAGACTTTCCGCAATATAATGCCGGCGAAAGTTCCAAGCGCGACAATTGCAATGTTCGCCCCGAAATATTCAAGCAGGCAGAATGCGGGATTTTTCATCGGCAAAAAGCGAAGCCACAGATTTTGGACGCAGGCAAGAAGAAACGGCATGTGAACCGCGAACAGAAAGAACGAGAACGGAGAAAGTTTTTCTGCAAAGCTAAAAGTTTTTTGGTTTTTAGAAATCGAGCCGGAAAGTTTCAGGAAAATCAGGGCGGAAAAAAGAACCATCAGCGCAGAACAAACGGAATTTCCCTTGAAAATCAGGTTGCAGCCAAGAGCAGAGAATGCGAACATCGTAAAGAGTTCCGTCCAACGGAAAGAGTCGGCAAATGCGAACGGCGAAAAATTCCGCTCCGCCCAGAAATATCCAAGCGTAAAGAAAAGAAGCGCAGCCCTGTCCGAGTCAAAGCCTTGCGGCAGAACATCCGAAATATAGATGAACACGCAGAAAATCAGCGAGGTCTTAGGAAATCTTCTATATATACTGCGAAGAACCGGCGAAATCAGAAACAGAATCAAAAGGTCGCGCACGAACCAGAACTGGCCGACATAAGGATGATTGAATTTGTCGAATCCGAATCCCGAGAAAGCCCTGAGCCAATCCAGAACGCTCCAGGTCAGAACAGGAATTTTCTCCGGGTTTGCAAGGAGCGAAGGATTCAATTTTGCGGCAAAAAGTTTTCCGAGCGTTACAAGTGCAATGTTCAGGGCAATCCACACAAAATATGGAATCAGCAATCCCCTTGTCTTTTTCTTCAGCATGACTTTATAAGGAGTGTCTTTTTTGAAAAACAAGTACGCGCTGAACATGAAAAAAAGCGGAACGGCGCAGCTTCCAAGAGCGGAAGAAATCACGAACTGAATCCATTCCCCTGCCACGCTTTGTGCAAAAATGGGAATTCTGTTTCCTTCCGCCAAAGATTCGGCAAGTTTTTCCGCAGTAAAATTGTTGTGGATAAAGACCACCAGCACGCTCAAGATGTACCGAAGCGAAGTGATTCTGCGAGAAGTTTCCACATCGATAAACCGAGCAGTTTTGCTTTCCGAAATATCCTTATTCGCTACTGAAAAAGTACTTCCGTTTGTCATTTTTACCACCCTTTATTAGTACGTTTGTACTATCAGAAAACAGAATAAATGACATTCGTATTTAAATCAATCTATAATCTGTACATTTGTGCTAATTTTAAGGTGATGTTAGACTTTTGGAGCAATGTAAAAAGCGAACTTGAATACAGGGGAATCTCACAGAAAGAGCTTGCCGCAGAAATCAGCGAAAGCTACAACACGCTCCAGTCCTGGATTAACCGCGACCGGCTTCCGAATGCAGTTCAGGCAGTAAGAATTTCGCGCGCGCTCGGAACAACCGTTGAATTCCTTGTTACAGGCCGCGACGAGAAATTCCGTGCCGACAACACCGAGACAATCCGCCTGCTTGAAAAAGCGATTGAGAATTTAAGATAGTTTACTCGGAAAAAAGATTAGAGTTTCCGGCAGCATAGAAGATAAAATTCCGCCAACTTAAAAAATCAGCGTCACTTTCTACCAGTTTTCATATCTTTTTCCGGTGTTCAGTTTTGAAATCTGCGCCATTTCGTCGTCAGTCAGAGAAAAATCCCAAATGTCGTAGTTTTCAGCGATGTGCTTTGGGTTTGAGCTGCCGGGAATCGCTGTGAAGGCGCTTTGAATATGCCAACGGACAATCACCTGGGCGGCAGTTTTTTTGTGGGCGGCGGCGATTTTCAAAATCACTGGATTTTCAAGGCTCTGCTTTGTGTGGCCGCGGCCGCCGAACGGATAGTAGCTTTCCATGCGGATTCCATATTTTTCGCACCAGTCACGCAACGCTGTTCCCTGATAAAAAATGTGGTTCTCGTTCTGGATTACCGCAGGCCTGATTTCAAAGTCGCGGACAAAATGCTCTACCTCGCGCGGCGTGTAAAAGTTTGAGATTCCGATTGAACGGATTTTTCCTTCCTTGCACGCCTTTTCCATAGCCCGGTAAACTTTGTCGTCGCCGCTTCCGTGCTGGTGGAGCAGGCACAAGTCTATGTAGTCAACTTTTAGTTTTTCAAGCGAATCCTCTATGTCCGCCGCTGGGTCAGACGACCACGGAACAATTTTTGTCGTCAAAAAAATCTCTTCCCTCGTGCAGAGCTTTTCCGCAATCGCACGCTGAATCGCATTTCCAACTTCCGCCTCGTTTCCGTAATATTTTGCGGTGTCAATCAGACGCACGCCGGTTTTGAGCGCGGAATAAACGGCATTCTCGCAGGTTTCGCCTGTCAAAGTCCAGGTTCCAAGCCCTGCAACAGGCATTTCGTAGCCGCTGTTCAGTCTTACAGTTTTTTCAGCTTGTCCAGCCGGTTTGCCAGATTCCGCCGCAAGTGCTGCGGTCATCGCTAAAAAAGTTCCAAAAAACAAAAGTGATTTTTTCATAAGTTTTTCCATCTTTTTGCCATTGCCTTGCGTGACAAGGCAATCTTTATTTTAGGTTTATACGAACATTGACCAGACGTATTCACTACAGGAGATTATCCTGTCGAGCCGGACAATGACAACTTTCCTCGCTTATTTCAGACCGATTTTCTTAAGCCAAGAAGAAACGTCCGCTGTCTGCGAGTGCGCCTGACCGATTCCGTCAAGAGTTTTTGCGCCTTTGCCCAAATCACAAATGCGTCTCAAGGTTGAATCGCGTCCGCTAGACCAGTAAGTGCAGAACGGAACAACGGTTTTTCCGCGCAAGTCCGCCTGCAAAAGAAAAGTCTCGACAGGATTTGCCATGTCGTCCGACCAGACAGGAGTTCCCACAAAAACCACATCGTAGCCAGAAAGATTCGGAACAGAAGCAAGCTCGCGGTGAACTCCGTTTTTTATGTCCGCCTTTGACTCGCGGCCGCACTCGTTCATATTTTTTGAGTACGGAACTTTGCAGTCAAGCCGGAACAAGTCCGCGCCTGCCTCGTCTGCAATGCGCTTTGCAAGTTTCGCGGTTGTCTCTGTAAGGCTGTAGTAAACGACGAGCTTTTTTGAGCCTGAAGAAACGGAAGAAGATTTTTCAGAAGCAGACGCAACGGATTCAGCCAGACTGAAAGCAAAAACGCTTCCGCTTGAAAGATTTTTCAGCGCGCCGCAAACGCTTTTGTCCGCAAATTCGCCGATTTCAACCGCCTTTGCAGAGCCTATGCTGTGGTCAGCGTAGGCAACGGAAATCGCCTGAAAATTCAAGTTGTAATAGACGTGCCCTGCCTTGTAAGCGGAAGTTGAAGAGTCGCTTTTGCCGTAGTCAAGCGCGGTGTAGCTGTAGAACTCGAACCCGCCGTATTTTGTCATCGAAAGGCTTTTTCCGTTTACTTTTTCTGCAAAAACTTCGGCAGTCTTGTTTTGTGAAAGATTAAGCTCGTAGGATTTTCCGCCGAATACAACGCTCATTTTTTGTGTGTTTTTAGACTGCGCAAAAATGCCGGTTGCGGCAAACAATGCAAATAAAAAAGAAACCAGTTTTTTCATGAATCGCCTCGTTGCAATTAGATTAGTTACATAATGTAACTAATAAAGAATATAATAAACTAAATATCGGATGTCAAGGTGATTCTATGCTGAAAAAATCATTCCGTTCGCTAAAAGTACGTGCCGGCATACTGCGGAATCATTCCGTTGCAAAAAATTACCTGCGGACGATGAACGGAACTATTCCGTTTGAAGAAAGTACGCCAGTTCGGCTTATGAAATTTTTCGCATGAGCAGAAAATGTGCTGGGCAAAGCGTGAAACTTTTCGAACAAGCAAAAAACGCGTTGGGCAGACCGTAAAAGATTTCGCACGAGCAAAAAATGCGTTGGGAAGCTCGTAAAATTTTCTGCAAGATAAAAAAATGCGTTGGCAAGCGAATGAAATAATTTCATAACAAGAAAATACGTTTTGCCAGACAGTGCAAAAATTTCACGAACAAGCAAAAACCGCACATTACGCATTAAAAATTACGCATTGTTAATTTGATATTTATTTTCTGTAAAAAATTTAAATTTTACTTGATACAGATTTGTTATAAAAATATACTGTTTGTGAGGAATATTTTTTATGGAACAAAAACTTTCAGAAACTGACAGAAAATTATTTTATGTAAAGCTTCCTTTGCTGCTGCTTTTATCTTCGTTTTCACCATTCTTGCTGGCTCCTGTCTACTTGTGTGTTTCAGGAATTGTTACAACAGAAGAGCTTACAACTATTTTGTTTTCGCCTTACACCATTCTTGCCTATGTGGTAGCGGCATTGTGTCCGTTTGTTTTTTACAGATTTCTTCGCAAAAAAATAGAAACTTATGACGGAACAGATGAAGTTATTAGAAAAATAAATCTTTTGCTGAAATATTCAGGCAAGATGCTTTTTGCAATAAATTTAGTTTTGGGAATTGCAATACCTTTTCTCGCCTGCTTTGTGATTCACTTAAAAGACACGCAGTTCGCCGCATTTGAAGGAAGCTCTCCGTACCTTTCAATCATTCTTATCTGCACGGGCTTTATGCTGCTTTACGGAATCAGCTTTTACACAATTTTCAACAGCCGCTTCGAGCACTTTTTGCACTGGCTTCCGTTCGACAAAACAGTTGTTACTTCATCAAACCGTGAACGAATCATACTGATGACACTTGTAAACCTTTTGGGCTGCTTTCTTATTATCACGGCATCCTTTTTAGTTCCCAGCGTTGCTTCTGACTCTTCGGTTTCGGGCGTTCTAAAAGTGATTTTCCCTGCGGCAGTATTCGGCTTTATTTCAGTCGGACTTACAACTTCTGTTACCGCTTACGACATAAAGAACAATCTTCAGCAAGAAAAAGCAATTTTGGGAGCGCTTGCCGAAAAGAACTACGCGATAAAGAGGGCGCAGGTTGTTACAAGAAACGACTTCGGAATCATCATAAACGACTTGAACAACGCATACAAAATCATAAGAACGATTTTTCAGGAAATCAGCAAGGATGTAAATTCCACGCTGGCTGTTTCGTCTGAAGTTTCGGAGCACGTTGACCAGTCGATTTCAGAAATTGCAAATGTAAAGAGCATTTCAGATTCCGTAAAGGACGAGATGATAAATCAAGTTGCTTCTGTTGAAGAGACAAGCGCAACTGTTGAAGAAATCATCAAGCACATCCGCCACCTGAACGACGAAATTGAAAAGCAGACATCGGCAATTGACCAGTCGTCCGCCGCAATCGAGCAGATGGTTGCAAACGTAAACGGTGTAACTTCAAGCCTTAAAAAGAACAACGGAACTGTCCAGGAACTTGAAAGCGCATCCGAAGCCGGAATGAAAAAAGTCCACATTGCAAGCGAGCTTTCCGAAGAAGTCCTTGAAAAATCTTCATTGCTTATGGACGCAAGCAAAGTTATTCAGGACATCGCAAGCCAGACAAACCTTCTTTCAATGAACGCCGCGATTGAAGCTGCCCATGCCGGTGAATTTGGAAAAGGATTTTCTGTTGTTGCTGACGAAATCAGAAAACTTGCCGAGCAGAGCAATGAGCGCGCAAAGTCAATTGAAAACAACCTTAGAAGCCTTTCTGAATCAATTAATTCTGTTGCCACAAATGCAAGCGAAGTTTCTGTTCAGTTCAACAACATTTATTCTCTCATAAAGAAAGTTCAGAACGAAGAGCTTATAATTTCAAATGCAATGACTGAACAGACTGAAGGCAACAAGCAGATTCTTGAAGGAATCAGCCGCTTAACAGAATCAACAGCAACCGTAAAGGACGGAGCTGCGGAAATGCTTAAGGGCGGCGAGCAGATTTCTGTAGAAATGAAGAATTTGAACAAAGTAACTTCAGAAACAAATGTCAAAGTAAATTCCATTAATGAATCTGTTCAAAAAGTTACAGAAACTTTGGCTGACTCAAAAGAACACGTTCTAGAAAATTCAGCGAACGTCAAGTCATTAAGCGAAAAAATGTCTGACTTTAAGTTTTAGTTTTTGCTCTTGACACTGCTCCCCTTTTACTGCAATATTACTGCAAGCAAAGGGGGAGTAGTTACTTCCTTAAGAATCAACAGCCGGCTCTTTGAGTCTGGTTCTTAGGCTTCGGTGCAAACTGAAGAAACAAGACCTTTTGCCTGATTATCCTGTTAGTTTCAGGGTGACCGGGCAAAGGGTCTTTTTTTTTGCTGCGGCGTATTTTACCAAAAATGTCATTCCCTTGCTTGATACTGCGATGTTTGCATAGCAAAATCGGTTAGGAAACTGATAATTAGCCCAAACTTCGAGTTTTATGATTTAATGTCATTATCG
>NZ_DBKJ01000065.1:65128-65917 GCF_002297325.1 Treponema sp. UBA753
CGGGTCAAGCCCGAAGATGACAGTGGAAGTCAAACAGGATAATGACAATCAGTCAAAATGGAGGTTTTAAAATGGAACTGATTTTGGATTATTTTTCGAGCGGAATCGGGGCGATGACCTGGCAGAATTTTGCGATGATTGCGGTTGGCGCGCTGCTGATTTTTCTTGCGGTATACAAAAAGTACGAGCCTATGCTGCTTCTACCTATTGGATTTGGCGCGATTCTGGTAAATCTTCCGCTGGCGGTTGTGCTTGGAACTGCTGAGCATCCGGGCGCGCTTAAAATTCTTTTTGACTGCGGAATCATGACGGAGCTTTTTCCGCTTCTGATTTTTGTCGGCGTCGGCGCGATGATTGACTTCCGCCCGCTTCTTGAGCGTCCGTGGCTTTTGGTCTTTGGAATTGTGGCGCATTTTGGAATTTTTATTGCTGCGGCGGTCGCGTACTTTGGATTCAACTTCAGCGTAAACGAGGCTTTAAGCATCGGTGTTATCGGGGCTGCGGACGGTCCTACTGCGATTGTGGTTGCAAGCCGATTCGCAAAAAATCTTTTGGGGCAGATTACGGTCGTGGCCTACTCGTACATGAGCCTTGTTCCGATTATAATGCCGCCTGTAATCAAGCTTCTTACGACAAAAAAAGAGCGCACAACTAGAATCCAGGCGAAAAACAAGAACATTCCGCACTGGGTAATGGTCGTTTTTCCAGTTGCAGTTACTGTTGCGGTGAGCATTCTGATTCCGGATGCGGCGGCTTTAATCGGATTCCTGATGTTCGGAAATCTAATCC
>NZ_DBKJ01000054.1:0-4303 GCF_002297325.1 Treponema sp. UBA753
GGTTCGAATCCCCCTCTTTCCGATTTTGAGCCTAGATGCTCTGCACATTGCAGCTGGAAAACCCCGCCAGAGCGGGAACGCAGCAACGGTATTCAGTTTGCAGTGGTGCCGGAGATTATCTAGGCTCTTTTTTTTACATTGAAAAGTCTTTTCCAAGGTAGATTTCTCGGGCTTCCTGCGACTTTAAAATCTCTTCTTTTCCGCCTGAAACTAAAATTGTTCCTGTGGAAATTATTATGGCGCGGTCAGTTATTTCCAAAGTATCGCGCACATTGTGATCTGTTATAAGAACGCCGATTCCTCTTTTTGCAAGCAGCCTTATGATTCCTTTTATATCCGCGACTGCAATCGGATCTATTCCGGCAAAAGGCTCGTCTAAAAGCAGAAATTTTGGCTCTATTGCAAGTGAGCGTGCTATTTCAGTTCTGCGCCGTTCTCCGCCAGACAAAGTGTACGCCTGCTGTTTTCTTATGCGCCCGATGTTGAATTCCTCTATAAGCTGGTCAAGCTCCCGTTTTTTTTCGATTCGTGTTAAATCCTTGCGTGTTTCAAGAATTGCCCAGATATTTTCTTCGACTGTAAGTTTTCTAAAAACTGAAGGTTCTTGCGGAAGATACGAAATTCCAGCCCTTGCTCTCTTGTACATTGGAAGCTGCGTTATGCATTCTTCATCAAGAAAAACATCGCCAGCTGTTGGCTTATAAAATCCCACAATCATATAAAAAGTTGTGGTTTTTCCAGCTCCGTTTGGCCCTAAAAGTCCCAGAACTTCCCCGGTTTGCATAGAAAAATCAACGCCCTTTACAACACTTTTTTTCCCGAATGACTTATATAATGAAGAAACTCTTAGCGTGCTTTTTTCTTTATTCTGGGATTCCATTCTGCTCCTCCGAGATTTCTTTTTTTTCTTCAGTATTCTCGCTGTTTTCTGGTTCAGTAGAATTTTTTTGATTTGGCTTGCTTGATTCCGCAGTGGAAACAGAGCCTTTTACTCTTCCTGTGAGCGTTATTTCCTGAGTTTCCATGTCAAGAAGAATCACCTGCGCGCGGAAAGTGTCTCCGTTCTGCACGATTTTCGGATTTCCGCTCATTTCCAAAGTCTGCTCGTTTTTGCTGTAGATTGCGTAGGCGGAAGTGCAGACATTTTTCTTTTGCGTCAAATTCACCTGAATCTGCATGATGGCGGTTTCTTTTTTCTGGTCGTATTCAATGAGTTCAGCCTTTGCATTTACGCCGTTCTCTGTGTCAGAAAGCTCAACGTTCTGCTCTAGAACTGCGATTTTTGTCTGCCTGTCGTATTGCATTCTTTCGCAGGTAAAATCCATTTTGCTTTCTGTGTTTTTTCCGGCAACTTTCCCGCTTGCAACTATCCGCCTGAAATTCTTTCCGGAAAGCTCTATTGTTTCCGCAGAAATTTCCATGTTTTCTGTTTTTACCTTTGCACTGCCTTTTAAAATTGTCGTGCTGTTTTTGCTTCCAGCTGTTCCCGTCATTGAGTCTGCGCTGAACGTTATCTGCTCCGCGCTTGCCGCAAAAGAAAAAATCAGAAGCAGTATATAGAACAAAATGAATTTTTTACTCTTCACTGAAATTTTCTCCGTCTGATTCTTCGTTGTCATCCGTTGTGATTATTCCCGTTACAGGATTTGCAAATTCAAAACTTTTGGAAAGTCCGCTTGCAGAAAATCCGCTTCCCTGAATTTCAATGTCGCTTCTTGTAAGCTTTACATTTCCATCCTTTGTGGAAACCATCTGCTTTGTTTCTGAATTCCATTTTAGTCTTTCCGCATTTATTTTGAAATTCTGTTCGATGTTGTTGATGAAAATTTCGTTGAACAACGTGTAGATTTTTGTGTCGCTGTTGATTCCAAGCAAAGCGCAATATCCTTCAGTCAAAAGATCGCCGCCTGAATTCCAAGTTTTGAATCTTGCGTCTTTTGCATAAGCTGAACTGTCCTTGTATTGCTCAAGAGTCTGCGCCTGAATCTGCGTTGAAAGTTTGTTGTCTTCGTATTTTTTGTAATCGGCGTCTTTAAATTCAAGTTCCGGGGAAGAGTCTGTTCCGCTGGGATTTTCATCGTATTTTAAGGAACAGGAGGAAATTGCAAGGAGCAAAAGGAAAAAAGCGGCTTTGAGCATTTTGCGTTTACAGAACTTCTATTATTTCAGGTTTGCCAGGAATTGGAATTTTCCGTGTAACTGCAAAAACTAGCGCAGAAGACAAAAGAAGAAACAAAAGCACAAACACAGCTTTTCCGTCGCTTGAAATCGATTTTCCGAAAAAATTCATTATAGGCGAGGCTGCAAAATATCCTGCGATTGCGCACAGAAACGGAATAAAAAGCGAAACAATTCCCTGTGCTGCCTGCACTTTTTTGTTTGCCCCGATTATTACAATAGAACCGCTTGAAATTTCCATGTTATGCGGATTTGCAACTTCAAATGCGTGGTTTCTTTTGGCGCATCCGGCTGAGCAGCTTGCGCATTCTTCTTTTTCAAATCTTGCGGCAAGAATTTTGTTTTCTTTTATCGACATTATAAGAGCTTTTTCGGTCATGCTTTCCTTCTTGCGGATTTTATTCAGTTTTTTTTATTGACTCAAGCATCCTGTTGCATTCCTGGACGCCGGCTTTGTTGTTCAGTTCTTGATAAGTGTCGCGCAGATTGAAAAGTGCATCGTAATAATGCGGGCTAAGCGAAACTGCGTGCTCAAAAAAATTGGCGGCTTCCACATAATCGCCTTGCTGAAAACTTACAACTCCGCTTGTGTTCCAGTAATGCGGATTTACTGGATTTAGTTCAAGGCCTTTTGCGCAGTAAAGCATGGCTTCGTCAAATGTCTTTGTGGAAACACAAAATGAAGCTAGGCTGTCCAATGTGTCTTCATCGTATGGATTTATTCTGTAAGCGTGCTCCATTGCGGCTTTTGCAAGGGAAATTTTTCCTGCGTCATGGTAAGTAAGCCCCAGGTTGAACCACAAAAGATAATTTGAATTTTCTACAGTTATCGCCCTTTTTAGGCAGGCAATCGCATCTTCGTATTCGCCTTTTGAGGCAAGATGAACCGCCTGATTATTTAGTTTTTCGCTGTTTTCAAGCATCTTTATTTTCTGCTCCCATAAGTTCTTTTGGAATCATCGAAACAAAAAGCTCTTTTATAAGAATTGCATCCTCGTTGTCTTTTCCGAAAAGTTCAATAAAAGAGTTTCCTCCGTTAAAAATAAGCTCGATTCCCTTTTTCTTTGCTATTTTAATAGAAGAATTTTGTTCCATAAGGGCGATTGCTTTTTCTACAGCCGGACTTTCAATTCCTTCTTTTGCAGCCTGAATAAAGAAATGGCTAAGTTCTTGAGTTTCCTTGGGATTTTCCTTGTTCTGCTCAAAAAAAGTAAGAACTGGAAGCGATTTTTTGCCTTCAACAATGTCGTCTCCGCGCTTTTTGCCAGGATTTCCTGTTGTAAGATTTATAACATCGTCAATAATTTGAAATCCGGCTCCAATTTCAGAAGCGATTATTCCGGCTTTTTTTACAGTTTCATCGTCCGCATTGGAAGCAAGTGCTCCTGTTTTGGCGGCAAGAGAAGCCAGCGTTCCTGTTTTGCCCTTTACCATTTCAAGATATTCTTGCACAGAAGGAACTTTTGTGTTGTCCCTGTGCCAAGCTATGTCCATTGCCTGCCCCAAATGAAGCCGTCTAAGCTCCATAAGATAATTAGTGAAAAGTCTATTTTTAAGCTCTATAGAACAATTTAATTTCTCTATGCAGAGTGGAGCTTCAAAGTAGAGCCAGGAACCTGCGTTTATTGCAGTGTCGATTCCGTAAGTTATGTATGCGGCTGGTTTTCCGCGGCGAACAGGAGAACTGTCCTCAATGTCGTCATGGATAAGGCTTGCTGTATGCACAAATTCAACAAGAGGCGCAAGTAAATATGCCGCTTTTTGGGATTTTTCTTTGTCTTTTGCACAAGCTCGGGCGCATAAAACTAAAAGCAGAGGTCGCCATCTTTTTCCGCCAAGGTCCACTAAAGAGCGTGTTGTTTCTATAAGCGGAAAAATGTGCTTGGAGTCTATATTTTCATTTCCAAAAGAAAGTTTTTTCCATTCGCTGTTTGCTTCAAGCGGAAGAAAGTTTTTTATAGAAGATTCAATCTGTTCCAAATGCGCCAAAAAATGCTTGTTCATAGAATACAATAATAACTGAGGTTGCTTCAAAAGTCTATGGCTATTTGAAATGGAAATTAACTGTTATTCCCCGATTTAATCGGGAAATCTCTACACGTGAGATACTCCGGTCAAGCCGGAG
>NZ_DBKJ01000054.1:4344-6272 GCF_002297325.1 Treponema sp. UBA753
GTCAAGCCGGAGTATGACATAATGTTAAACCTAAAATGACATTGGAATATCTTTTTTGTCAAAGTATGACATCAGTTTTAGTAATTATAGGAAAAATCTTCTATGCGGGAAAGCTCATTTACTGTTGTTCCGAATTTTTCTGCAACATCGTAGTAGCTTATTCTTACTGGATTTCCCAAAGCGTCATTTTTGTAAATGCGGCGTTCTGTGATTTTTGCATTTTCATAAACTTGAATTTCTGTAAGGAAGTCGTTTGCGTCATAGCGGAAAGCAATTTTGTTTGTGCAGTTTCCTTCCTCATCAAAAGTTTCTATCGCAGCGATTTTTTTTGATTCTGTAAATGAATAGTTTCTTGAAAGACTGAATGATCCGTCTCCGTTGTATTCAGTTTCCTGGACAGGAATTCCATCGTCATTCAAAGTCTGGATTACGCGCATATAGAGTTTTCCGTCTTTGTCGTAGTGGTTTTCCGTAACTTTTTTGCCTTCATATTTATAGATTGTCTTTGAACTAAGGTTGCCGGAATCACTTTCTGTAACTGTGTATGACTTGATTTTTGAGTCAACGCCGTATTCGTATTCAGTCTTGAGTTCTGCTTCAGATTCTGCGTCAAAGTAAGCCATGCTTGCAAGTTTTTTTGCGTTGTAAGTGTATGTTGTTTTTGTTATAAGCTCGTCTTTTGCGTTTAAGAGTGAATATTCCGTTTCTTGTCCGTTGCTGAAATTGTGAACTTCTTTTTCTGAAATAGAGCGGAAATATTCACCAAACTTAGAAGTTACAGAATAATTTGTCTTTGTGTAGGAAGTAACGTTTCCGGCTGGAGTAAATCCAGTTGAAAAATTGTCGGCAAAAGCAGAAAATGCTGAAAGGACAGCAACAGCGAAAAAAGCGGTTTTTTTCATAAATCCCCCAAATGTTAAAAGTGTAAATTTATCTTACTTATTATCGACTAAAAAGCAAAAAATTTTTATAGTAAACGCATGGATTTTTTTGAGCTTAAGGCTTTTATTTCCGTGGCAAAGAATCTTCATTTTGCTCGTGCCGCAAACGAAATCAATTTAAGTCCTTCTGCATTAAGCCGGCTTATTTCAAGATTGGAAGAGGAAACCGGCGCTGAGCTTTTTGACAGAAGAAGCAAGGATATATTTCTTACAGAAAAAGGCAGGAAATTTCTTGGTTTTGCTTCAAAGTGCGTGGAAGAAAAAGAAAATCTTGTAAATGAATTTTCGCAGCTAAAGGACAGCGTGTGCGGAACTCTTCATATTTATGCTAGCGTTACGGCGTGCTATACGATAATGCCTCCGTTCATAAAAAAACTTTCTGCAAAATATCCGGCGGTTCATCTTTCCATAGAAACAGGAGATCCTGCCGGGGCTGTGAGCGCGGTGAGGGAAGGGCGGGCGGAACTTGCGGTGGCGGCAATTCCTGACGAGCGTTCTGCATTTTTTGACTGCATTTCCGTGTGCCGAACTCCTCTTGTATTTGCGGCTGCATTGAGCGGTCCTTATGTTGACGTGCAGGGAAGTCCGCAGGATATAGTTTCCACAGTGCCTTTGATTTTGCCAAAAGCTGGACTTGCGCGCAAAAGATTCGATTCTTGGATAAAAAGCCGCAATGTTCATCCGGAGGTTGCCGCGGAAACAGAAGGAAACGAAGCTGTAATGGCTCTTGCCGCTCTTGGACTTGGAATAGGACTTGTTCCAAAAATTGTTTTGGAAAACGGACCATACAAAGAAGGCTTTGTGTCTCATAACGCAGGAAACGCGCTAGGCTTTTATGACATAGGATTCATTCAAAAGGCAAAAATCACGGGAAGTGAAAGCGCAAGAAAAATCCGCATTGCAGTGAATGAAATATTGGGCATTTCATAAAATTGTATTTTGCAATGTTAGAAGCAACTAAAAAAGCTATAAGAAAAAGCGCGTCAA